>CAJWSQ010000116.1 GCA_913045895.1 uncultured Flavobacteriales bacterium
TATTTAGTGTGGATGCATTTGACATTCTAGAGATGCCATTCCAATAATGCAACCCCATACCTACATCTAAGTACTTCTTGATTACTGAAAAGTTAACATATGCATCGTGCATGAATAACTGAGGTTTTTTACCATCAGTTCCTAAATACCCACCACTTATTGCATTTTGGTTATTGATACCAAAGTGGGTTACGATTAGCATGCGCTCGTGTAATTGAGCATACATTAAGAAGCGAGATCTTCTTAATCCGAAATCAGTAGTTGATGACTGCTCTTCACCCAAGCGGGTGCTACCATCATTGTTTTCATTATATCTCAACCATACTTGATGCCAAGTTAATAGCCTGAAATATTTTGAACCGTCATCATTAAGTTTAACTTTAAGACCACCACCGTATTCTGGTGATCCTTGGGCAAAGGAGTAATTGGTTATCAAACTACCAATTAGGATAAGCGCTAAGGTGTAAACGTTTAATTTCCTCATAGTTTTAAGTTTTAGTCTCAGTTAGAAATGCTTTTTTCTTCGTGAGATCAAATTGAGGAAACTTTAAGCTAAAAATGAAAAGCTATATATATTTTTGGTAAGTATATAGATTAATCACGGAATCTATCCCAATGTATCACCATAAACTTATCTCCAACTTCAGTAATTAAAATCCCTTTTCCAGCAGTAAAATCAGAATCTCCCATGTACTGAACCAATTCCTTTTTGTTTAGAATTTTGTAAGCTGGATGGTAATCATAGTTATCTGGACGCTTGATTTTATACTGCTTAACCCAATTCATTACACTTACATGACTCACGCCTAAAATACGCTCTATTTCTCTATAGCTCACCCCTTCTAAATACAACTGAAGAGCCTTCACTACAAAATAATCATCTATACGCTTCCCTAGCTTTTTAACTGTAAAATGATAACCACACTGCTTGCATTTGTAACGTTGACGTTTATTCACAACTCCACTCTTAACAATGCTTTCAGACTGACATTTAGGACAATTACCACTTTCCATAACTTCCGTATATATTATTTTATCAAATATATATTAAATTAGCTCTAATTAACAAGTCAAATCATAAAAAAAGGTCTTGAGAACTTACTCAAGACCTTAATTATCAAATAGATGAGTATGCACTCACCATCTATAGTATCTACTCACTAACTTTTGATGCATCATTAGCTAAATCCATGAATTTTTCATCTAAATAGCCCATCATGAATACCACACAACCTTTAGAAGTCATGTTCTTTTCACCATTATAAGGTGGAATTATATACTCAATAAATATTTTAGATCCTTTATAATCTTTAGGTAATTCAAACAAACTTTGTTTCTCACCACCACTAACCTCAAACAAAGTCTCTTTACGTTTATGATCAACCGGCTTGTCGTACACTCGAATTAGAATATTCTGATCTAAACCTTCCGTATTAAACACTAGTATGTGTTGCTGATCGTAATAAATAGGAATGATCAACTGCTCTTGTTGAGGGTACCTCTTAAAAGTAAGTGTAGATGTTTTACCAGCACAATAGCGATAAGGTAATAAGGCTTCTTTTGCCTTGTCTCGAATTTCATTCCTATTGGTGCAAGAATTAACAAAATTCACTGCTGGTGATTTGCTTTCGGTTTTAGATTCATTAGTAGCACTACCCCATGGATCTGCACTTTCTGAATCGCCCCAACTATCTTCTTCCATCCAAGACTCGTCAGAGTTCTCTATTGAAGTTGTATCGTCTTGAGCCTGTATGTTTAAAGCACTAAAAGTAAGCGCTGATGCTATTGTATATATGTGAATCAATTTCATGACTTTGGATTTTTTAGTTTACAATAACTGTTCTTAAGTCAACTATCTGATTGGCTAATTCAACCATATTATCCATTGAAAGGTTAAATTCACCATCATAATTCTTGAAGTTCTTAACTTCTTCCAAGTTTTCGAAAGTAACTTGCATTTTGTGTAAGCGTTCTTTCACATCAGTCAGCTTCTTACTTTTCACTTTCAAAACATCTAAACCATTCAGCATGTTATCTAAAACAGTCATTTGCTCTAACAAACGAGCACTAATGTGGTGCTCATTTTTTGGATCAGAAGCCTTAACACCTATATACATACCTTCAACCCATGCACCTGTAAAAATCACCAATGCTTCAGATTGAAACTCATTATCATCAATATAGCTATCTGTTTTTTCTTGAATTTCAATCATCATATCAAGAATAGCCTTCTCATCGCCTATGGCTTTCTTAAATCTTTCGAATAAATCATCCGATTCATAAATTTCTGAAAGACCTAAATCATCAGACAAAGTCTTAACAGCCATCAAGTACTTCTGAGATTCTTCATTTTGATTGTTGAGAATACAGTAAGATAAGTCTGTAGAATAAATACCGTAGTTCAGTAACTTATCTACTTTGGTATTGTATACCGAAACTGAAGATGGATCATTGGTTACTCCAGACACATAGCTTAAGCCTGCATCTTGAAAAATTTGACCAACTTGAACAGTTGAAGGTAAAACAAACTGACTTTTAACTTCAGCGGTATCTTGTGCTACAGTTTCGGTTTCTGTTTCGGTTTTTGGTTTCTCTTGTTTAGATCCACCACACGACACAGAAATAACTCCAAGAAAAGCCGCCACTAGAATGACACTTTTTTTCATTATTCTGGATTTTAGAGATGTGCTAAATTAACTATACCGTTAAATCCCTACTAGCGTTCGATAGTTTTTTTATTGATTCTAAACTTATACCTTAGAAAAATCTAATCCTGATTGAAATGAAATACGAATACGATGTTTGTGTAATTGGCGCAGGCCCCTCTGGCTATGCCGCTGCAATTAGAGCAACCGATTATGGCAAAAGAGTAGCATTGATTGAAAAAAACAGAGTTGGTGGCGCTGGAATATACAACGGAGCACTTTCTTCTAAAACCCTTTGGGAGCTTTCAGAACGCTACAAAAACACCAAAGACACCCGTTACGGATACTCAATATACGATGGAGAGGTTAGTTTCTCAGCTGTAATTAACGAAATGAATCGAGCAGTAAATGAACGATACGTTCAACTGAAAGAGCAGCTCGATTATTTCCAGAAAAAAGGTCAGATTAACTTCATACACGGAAAAGCTTCTTTGGTATCTGATCATGAAATTGTCATCCAATCAGAAAATGGTTCTGAATCTACAATAACCGCAGAAAACATCATTCTAGCTGTAGGAAGTAAACCTCGAGTTCTACCTCAAATTCCGATAGATGGAAAACACATTATGACCAGTGACGACATTGGTTCACTAACCGAATTCCCCAAAAGCATCGTGATTTTAGGAGCCGGTGTTATCGGTTGTGAGTTTGCAACCATTTTCAGCAACTTTGGTAAAACAAAGGTTTATCTAATTGATAAAGCCGATCGTATTTTGCCATTTGAAGACGAAGACATTGCACAAACGGTTTCCAATAACCTAGAAGATAATGGAGTTCACATCCATCGTGGTGCTTCATTAATTTCAATGGAAAAAGTGGACGATAAAGTAAAATACACCATTGGTTTTCAAGATGGCAGACAAGAGATTTACACAGTAGACAAGGCATTGATTTCTGTTGGTAGAGTTCCAAACTCTGAAAACATGAGGCTGAAAGAAATAGGTTTAGAGTTGAATGATAGAGGTCATTGCATTGATAACGACACAGAAACCTGCATACCAAACATTTATGCCGTTGGTGATTTCACAGCAGATATTGCTTTGGTAAATATTGCTGAGTTAGAAGGTAGACATGCGATAGAACGAATCTACGAACAAACCAGCAAAGAACTCATTTACAACAACATCAGCACGATCATGTTCCTCAATCCAGAGGTTGCAGCAGTTGGTTTAAATGAAAGTCAGGCCAGAAAAGCTGGAATTTCATACAAAATGGCCAAAATGAAGTACAAGTACGTAAGCAGAGCCATCGCAATGAGAAATCAAACTGGATTCATCAAGTTATTGGTTTCTAACGATGATGAAATGAAAATACTAGGACTTCGAGTATTGGGAGATCATGCTTCAAGTACCATCGAGGCTATTGCATTACTCATGAGTTTAGATAAAGGTATTCACGAATTGGTTGATCTCATCCACCCTCACCCATCCATTCCTGAAGGAATTCAAGAATGTGCCAGAATGTTATTGGGTAAATCAGTTATCAAACCAGCCATCTTCCAAATGGATTTAGAATGCTATAGTTTCAATGAAAAAGGTGAGTTTCATAACTTGTTCGAAGAAAATTTAAAAACAGTAGATTCTACTATCTAGCGTTTTCTTCATCCTCTTTATTTTTGAAATCAAACCCTAGAACGACACACCATGAGTGAAGAGCTTTTGCGTGCTTTGATGCAATTATTTGCACTTGCATCAGACACGAACGATATAACTAGCGAAAGTAGAAATGTTGTTGAGCGATTCTTAAGATCAGAATTAAGCAAAGAACAAACTGAAGCTTACATTGATCTGTATGAAGAGTTCGTAATCACATACTACAAAGATCCAAACAGCTCTAAAAACGAATTGCTTAAGGCCGAAAACGTTGAGCACATCTGCATTGAAATCAATAAAAATCTGGTTCAAAAGCAGAAACTCATTGTTGTACTTCGTTTACTGGAATACATTTTTGCTGATGGTAATATCTCGAAGCACGAACTCGAATTTTTAAAACTGCTTTGTAACGTTTTTAACGTTACACAAGATGAGTTTGACGATGCACTACAATTCGCCAGTAGCACCCACGATAAACTGAATTACACCAATCAAATGTTGGTGATATCAGACAATCAAGACAGCGATATCACGCACAAAAAGCTCTACAGCAATCACCTTGATGGTGTTATCCTTATACTCAACATAAAGAGTGTAAATATGTATGCCATGCGTTACTTCGGAAACTCCAGCTTAACGCTTAATGGACAGCATATTTCACCTGAGCGGATTTACATTTTAAACAATGGCTCATCTTTGAGAAATCCTAAAATGGATCCCATTTATTACAGCGATGTAATGATGGCATTTATGGATGATGCTCAAAACGATCAAATTCAATTCAAGGCCTCTAAAATTGAATACGAATTCAAGAATGGAAATAAAGGCCTGCATGAGTTTTCGTTCTGCGAACAAGGCGGTAGATTAATGGGGATTATGGGCGGTTCTGGTGCCGGAAAATCTACTTTGCTAAATGTTTTAAATGGAAACTACGCTCCTAGTAGTGGAGCTGTAACCATCAATGGCGTTGATATTCACAACGATAAATCTGCTATTGAAGGTGTAATTGGATACGTGTCTCAAGACGACTTATTGATGGAAGACTTAACTGTTTTCCAAAACCTGTATTTCAACGCTAAACTCTGTTTCGCAAACGAATCTAACCAAGCGATAACCGAAAGAGTTCATGCTCTTTTAGAAACTTTAGGCTTGTATGAAGCCAAAGACCTAAAAGTTGGAAATCCCATTGAAAAGGTAATTAGCGGTGGACAACGTAAACGCCTGAATATTGCCTTAGAATTAATCCGTGAACCATCTGTTTTGTTTGTTGATGAACCTACTTCTGGCCTTTCATCAAGAGACAGTGAAAACATCATGGATTTGTTGAAACAGCTTTCACTGAAAGGGAAACTCATTTTTGTGGTTATCCACCAGCCATCGAGTGAGATTTTCAAAATGTTTGATCGACTTATCATACTTGATTTAGGCGGCTACCCTATTTATTATGGAGATCCTGTTGACAGCGTTATCTATTTCAAAGAGAAAACCAATCAGATCAACAGTCAAGAAAGTGAATGTCATTCTTGTGGAAATGTAAATCCAGAACAGATATTCAATATTATAGAAGCTAAGGTTGTTGACGAATACGGAAATCAAACCAACAACAGAAAAGTATCACCTAAAACCTGGTATGATCATTTTTTGATTTCAACTGGAGAATTAAAACCAGATCAACATCAGCACGAAATACCCAAAAGCAACTTAAAAACACCCAATGTTTTTAATCAATTTGCCATTTTTGTTAAGCGCGATTTGCTATCGAAGCTGTCGAACAAGCAATATTTACTAATAAACCTACTTGAAGCTCCTACTCTAGCTTTAATTCTTTCATACTTCATAAAGTATTCATCTGTAGCCAGTGAAGAATATCATTTGCTAAACAATGATAACCTTCCTGCCTATCTTTTTATGGCTGTTGTAGTTGCCCTATTTATGGGGTTAACGGTGAGTGCCGAAGAGATTATTCGCGACAAGAAAATCAGGAAAAGAGAAAGCTTTTTAAACCTGAGTAAGGGAAGTTATTTATGGTCTAAAATCTTAATTCTATTCAGTATTTCAGCCTTTCAAACACTTGCATTTGTGTTGATTGGAAATTACATCATTGAAATACCTGAAATGACTTTTAATTATTGGCTCGTACTTTTTTCAACAGCCTGTTTTGCTAATATGTTGGGATTGAATATTTCTGCCAGCTTCAACTCAGCTGTAACCATTTACATCCTAATCCCATTCTTAATTATTCCTCAACTTATTTTTAGTGGTGTCATTGTGAAATTCGATAAGCTGAATCCTACGGTTAGCTCAAGATCACATGTTCCAGCAATTGGTGAAATGATGGCATCAAGGTGGGCTTTTGAAGCCTTGTGTGTTACCCAGTTTAAAGACAATGCACTGGAGAAACGTTTGTATGATATCGATAAGAAAATCAGTGTAGTTAACTACCGTAAAATCTACTGGTATCCAGAAATTGAGAGCCGTTTGAACTTTGTTGCAAATGAAATGCACCGCTCAAAAATTGACCGTGAAAAACTAATGGACGAAGTCAGTTTACTTAAAACTGAATTAGCTCAACCTGACTCTCACCTAGAGTATCCACCTTTTGATTTTGAATTCGATATGGCTCGAATTGAATCTGATAAAAACGAAAAACTTATTGCTCAAACGCAAAAATACCTTGATCGTTTAAAGAAATACCTGAATAAAACATCCATGAATTTCATGAATGAGCGCGATGCAGTGATCGAATCATTTGAAGAAAACAGCGATGGATTATCTTTCAATGAAGTAAAAGCAAACAACACCAACAAAAGCCTCTCGGATATGGTTACAAAAAGTAATGATTTTCCGAAAATCATTGAGGTAAACAATCATCTCATTCAGCGTGAAAACCCTGTATTTAATGACGCTTCAAACTTTAGAGCACACTTTTATGCTCCACAAAAGAAGTTGTTTGGAAGATATTGGGATACGTTCTGGTATAACCTTGGCGTATTGTGGACAATGAGTGCAATAATGGGCATTACACTTTACTTTGATGTATTTGCCAAGCTAATTGGATACTTTACGAAACAGCAACGGTAACAGGTAAACTCCCTCTAATGATTGTGCCACCTTCTTCGTTAGATTCTATCTGAATTTTTCCACCAAGTTTGCAAACCGTTTCTTTTACAAGGTACAAGCCTATTCCCATGCCTTTGCTTTGGCTACTGCCTCTGTAAAACAGGTTAAATACATGATCTGCTTGTTCTGGGAGTATACCAAAACCATTATCTCCGCAGGTGAATTCTAACCTACTTTCTGACAAGAAAACTTGAACAAAAACCTTACGATTAAAGGCTTCTTTATCGTGAAACAGAAAAGCGTTTTCAATAATCTTCTTGAAGATTAAATGAATCTTACGGTATTCAATAAATACATGCTTCTCTCCTTCAAATTCAAATTTAACCTGATAACATTCTGGGCAATGAGAAGCGTTTAATTCGTTGTTTAAAATATTGTTTATCAAAGACTTTACGTCAACATTTTCAGATTCTTTCTCTGGAGCATGTAATTCTGAATATTCACTTAAACCATTAAGAACGCGCATCATACGCTCAGTACTTTCTTCAATTAAGTTTATGTACTCAGCTGCTGTAGAATTCACCTTAAACTCACGCTCCAATAAATTGGTTAAACCCAATATAGAAGATAAAGGAGTTCTCATATCGTGAGAAGCGCTGTAAACCAATTGATCTAACTCTTGATAAGCTTTTTCAAGTTCAGCAGTTTTTTGGCTGATCTTTAGCTCATCATTGTACTTTTCAAATGCTTTTTCAATGTTGAGTTTTAACTGATCTTCATCCCATGGCTTGGGGATGTAATAATAAACATGCCCTGCATTAATAGCCTGAATGGTAGCTTGCAAATCGCTGTAGCCAGTCATTAAAATACAAACAATCTCTGGCTTAATTTTTTTGGCTTGAATGATAAACTCAATCCCTGTAATATCAGGCATCCTTTGATCTGTAATCAAAACCTGAACGGGTTCTTCCTCTAAAATTTTAAATGCCTTTTCTGAATTTATTGCCGTATGAACCTTAAAATGTCTTTTAAAGGCACTTTTGAATGAAAAGAGGTTGTTTTCCTCATCGTCTAAAAGGAGAATTACCTTGTCATTTTTATTTGAATCAGCCATTCTGCTTGAGATTATCTTCCTGCAATTTAGGTAAACTTATAATAAAAGAAGTACCTACACCAACTTCTGATGTTACGGAAATCTTACCATGATGCTTTTCTATAATCCCCACAGTAATAGACAAACCGAGTCCGGTGCCTTCTCCAACAGGCTTTGTAGTATAGAATGGTTCAAAAATGTGGTCAATTACTTTTTGTGGCATCCCAGATCCTGTATCGGAAATGACAAGCTCAACAAATTCGTTTTTATCCTTAATATT
>CAJWSQ010000117.1 GCA_913045895.1 uncultured Flavobacteriales bacterium
ATCATTTTGACATTTGCGTAGTTGTACAGGAATTTTTCATCCATGTGTTCATCTGTACTGTATAAGTTGACATACATCAACATACTTGGCTGAATTGGACGAATAATAACACCCTCACGCTGAACCAGCTCTGGCAACAAAGGCATCACCTGATCTACTCTGGTTTTTACACGAACTACCGCCTGGTTGGGATCTGTTCCTGGTTCAAAAATCACACGCAAAGTAGCTTCACCTGCACTGGTTGCATCGGTTGCCATATAGCGCATATCTTGCACTCCGTTGATGGCATTCTCTAATGTAATGAGTGTTGATTTTACCAATACATCGGCACTAGAACCGGGATAAGCAACAAAGATGTTTACGGTTGTTGGGGCAATTTGGGGAAACTGAGAGGTTGGTAATTGTTTCATTGCCAATGTACCAACAAACACAATGATGACCGATATCACAATGGCGAAGACCGGTCTATGTATTATTTTACTAAACATAATCTTCTGATTTTAAATGATATCGTTTTATTCTGCGTAAAGCTCTAAGCTGTGAATAACCTTGGCGGGATCTTGAAATTCAGTTTTGATTTCTTCTTTTTCATGAACCATTCGCAACCCTTCTAATAGGATTTTGTCACCTTCTTCTAATCCGCTTTTAACGGCATAGATGTGAGGCATTTCAGCATCAATTTCGATAGCTCTAGATCGCACTTTATTTTCATCATCAATAACAAAAACATACTTCTGCTCTAGCACTTCAAATGTTGCTTTTTGAGGAATCAACAAGGCATCCTCAAGTGGTCTAGTAACAATAATATTTCCTGTTTCTCCGTGTCGTAACAATCCTTTTGGATTTGGGAAAGTTGCTCTAAAAGAGATGTTTCCAGTTTCATTGTTGAAGTCGGCCTCAATGGTTTCTACCACACCACTGTGTGCAAATAGTTTACCATTTGCCATCCTAAGATCAACTTGCATCAAGCTGTCTTTTTTAATCTGGTTCATGTAATCTAAATACTCCGCTTCAGGCACATTGAAATAAACCCACATCTGACTATTATCAGACAATTCGGTTAAGAACTCGCCTTCATCAATTAAACTACCCAAACGCACATGAAAGCGATCCATAATTCCATCAAATGGAGCTTTGATAGTTGTAAACCCCATGTGCACTTTTGCCAATTCTAACTCGGCATTTGCCTTAGCATATTTTGCTTTTGCCATGGCCAATTCGTTAGGAGCAACTACATCGCTATCGGCAAGAGCTTTGGTGTTGTCGTATTCTATTTTTGCAAATTCTGCTTCTGCTTCAGCTTTCTGTAATTCAGCCTTATACAAAAGCGGTAAGATTTGAAACATGGGTTGACCTTGTTTCACAAATTGACCTTCATCAACATAAATGTGCTGCAAATAACCCTTTTCAAGTGCTCTCAACTCAATGTGCTGAATGGAGTGAATTTGACACACATAATCTTTGGTTACAGTAGTATCCATACGAATTGGACTACTCACTAAGAACTTAGTTTCTTCAACATGTTCTTGGTGTTCAGATTTACAGCTGGTTTGCAACAAAAGTGCGCAAGCACCAGCTAGCATTAGAATTTTCTTCATTTTAATTCTGCTTTAAAAACGAAACGATAAATTGAAAACTTAAAAGACTGAATGTGAGATACATTCAAAATCGAGGATGCGGATTTGAGATGTTCAAAAACGCAAAAAGCCCAACAACCTAAATTGCGGGCTTGAAAAGAATTCTATAGTCTAAATACGCTGAAATAGATAAACCAATGATCCTTGGCTGTATCTGATAAGTGTTTGAAATAGGCAATGCTATTTTCTGCATTGCTAATTAAATAACTTAAAATGAGCGCATAAAATAAAGCAGTGAAGCTAACGCTACTTGTGAAAGTCTTGTGTGAATGATGAAAAGCTTCCTCTTCTTCTTCTGTTTCAGTAGCTTCAATTACAAGTTCTTTTTCAGAATCTGGATGAGTTGCCTGCATGATAACAGCATGATCATCGCTTGAGCTATGAATAGAAGATTGCTCTTCGTATTGATCGAATGACTTTAATAAAACACCGCTCACGTTTGCTTGCACAAACAGATAACTGAAGACGCTCATTAGAACGACACTCAGCGAAAGCATGTATTTTAAAAATGACTTATTCATTCAATGAGCAAACGTATATCAAGTTTTTGAACGTACAAGTAATCAGCAACACATTTAAGCTTAAGAATGTGTTAATCGCATCAAACCATTGAAATTAAACCTATTATAGAGTTATAATTAAAACATATAACTGATCTGAATTCTCTAAAAAAGGCTCTATGCTTGAATCCTTTATTCACTACAATTGGAATAATTTTTCACGCATGCAGAGGAAACGCTACATCTCAAATTCATAAAACGGATTGAGAATTATATTTTCGTCCTATTAAAATGTCGACTGACTGTTTATTCCCGAGAATAGTATGAAAATCATCATCGTTGGACCTGCCCATCCTTACAGAGGTGGAATTGCCGATACAAACGAATCGTTTTTAAAATCATTAATTGATTTGGGTCACGATGCATCAATTGTCACTTTTACCGTGCAATATCCGGAAATGTTGTTCCCAGGAAAAACTCAATTTACCGATGATCCTAAACCAGAAGGATTGACTATTGATCGAAAAATCAATACAGTTAATCCTCTCAACTGGATTTCAACAGCCAAATACATCAACAACTTAAACCCAGATATTGTAGTTATTCGATATTGGACTCCATTTTTAGCACCTTGTTTGGGTTTTATTGCCAAAAGATTGGATTCTAAAATCACTAAAATTGCCATGTGCGATAATGTGATTCCTCACGAACACAAGCCTTGGGATGAAGCTTTAACCAATTATTTCACAAGTAGTTTCGATGGGTTTATCACACTTTCAGAAACTACAATTAAAGAGTTAGAGCAATTTACAAATAAGCCCAAAACCTTCTTTCCGCATCCCATCAACTCCAATTTAGGAGAAAAGGTTTCTAAAGCCGAAGCTCGCGATAGACTGAACCTGGATCCTGAAGGGAAATACCTGCTCTTTTTTGGATTGATACGCGAATACAAAGGCCTCGATTTAACTTTAAAAGCGTTGGCTCATCCTGAGCTTAAAGCTCAAAATGTAAAGCTGATTGTTGCTGGAGAGTTTTATGAAAGTAAGGAGAAATACCTTCAATTAATTGAAGACCTAGATATTCAAGATCAGGTTATTATTCATGATGAATTTATCGCTACATCAGATATCAAATATTACTTTTCTGCTGCCGATTTAGCTATTCAGACCTACAAAACGGCCAGTCAAAGCGGTGTAACACTCATAGCATTTAACTTCGATTGTCCCATTTTAGTGACTGATGTCGGTGGATTATCTGAAGTAGTCATTCACAACCAAGTTGGTTTTGTAAGTCCAAAAGACCCCATTCAAATTGCAGATCAGATTCAAACATTCTTCAATCAAAATTTATTTGATTCTATTTCTGCTAACATAGCCATCGAAAAGAAAAAGTACAGTTGGGAGACCTTTTCGAACAAATTGATTGAGTTAAATAGCCGTTTAAAATGATGGCGATTATTATTTTTTGGCTTCAAAATATTATGAAATACATATTCGCTGCACTACTAATTGCCTATACTACACTTACTGTAGCGCAAGAAAAGTTAAACCCAGTTTCAACAAATACTTCTCCCGCAGCTAGCATGATTCGCATGCAACCAGGTGTTTTGTTGTCTCCAAAAAATAATCATGCACTCGAAGCAGGATTAGGACATACCTATAATCACAGGGTTGATACAGATCCATCAGCTGTTCCAAACCTTGCACTTGAATTTACTCCATTTTGGACCAATAAAAGGCAACTAAAACCGAGCAATTACCTTTACCCCAAAGGTTTGTTTGCTCAAATTGCTAGAACTTCCTCTTTTTCTGTAGGAACATCTAGCAACTATTTGCTTCCACATACTTCTTCATTAGTAGGTGCCTTGGGTTACGGATATCGCGCGAATTTTAAAATCTTAAACAAAAAGAAAAGAGCTCAGGTACAGGAGTATCAAAAAACAGCTAAAGAAGCCGAAGAAATATACCTAGATGTTACAAATAAAGCGAATGAACTAATCGAGAAATATCAAAAAGAAGAGATTGATATCCAATCTAAAGATGATTTTCTTTCACTTATTAAAAGGCCTATTTACGAAGCTTTTAAAAAGTACAATTCACCTGCTGATGCTGAAACTGCTACTCATGAAATTTTTGCTCTTTCAAAAAAACTACCTGCGCTTAGTCAGCATACAGCTAATGACTTCTCCGAGTCTTTTAAATTGATTGTCAAGAACTACTTGAACAATTACAAACAAACAGATAAGATTGACATAAATTACGCCAAACAAAGTGGCTTTTCATTCGATATTGCCTATTCTGGATTGCTGGGTTTCCCTACCAATGAGTTCAATTATTCTCGGGTATTAAATCAAGCAATTTGGATAACGCCAACACTACGTTTACGAGATCAACTTAATTTTTTAAAATTTCTACTAGTCGCTCGATACGAGTGGTATGATGCATCTTTTTATTCCCAACAAATTGAAAATTCAGACTTAAATAACGTAATTATTTATGGGTTGGGAATTGCAACTGAGTTTGAAAAGTTTGAAATTCAAATTGAAGGTGCGTACAGAAACGTAAACATCGACTATCCTCTTGCAAATATTGTTCAAGGCCAAGTTTATGATAGAGGTAATTCTGAAATCGATTATTTATATCAAGCCAGACTCATGTATAGAATTACTCCTCAAATTGCAATCTCTTATGCAATTGGAAACCGATTTGATGCCTACGTATCGTCTGATAATACTTTAGCTTCTGTATTTAGCTTAAACATTGGATTGGGCACACCTAAAAGTACCAGAATCATCAAATGATTGTTCTTGGTATATCCATATCTTCATTAATAATCTGTTAATCTCATTTCTACAGTTTATACAAGTAGATACTTACATAGCTTTGATAGAAGATTCAATCACATGAAATATTTATTTGCTTTATCATTTTTACTCACTTTATCGATAACCACGTTTTGCCAAAACAGTGATCTAACTTACTTGGTTAGGAAACCTAAAAGCACCACCACAAACACACCTCTTTTGTTATTGATGCATGGTTACGGCAGTAACGAAAAAGACTTGTTTTCATTCAGTAAAAATATTCCTGATGAGTATTTAGTGGTCTCTATTCAGGCACCATATACCTTGGGAAACGACAGGTATGCCTGGTTTAGAATGGATTTTTCAAATGGTAAAAGAACTAGAAACTTAGATGATGTAGCCAAGAGCTCGGATATGATTATCAAGTTCATAGATGAACTTAGAGAGGATTATGAGTTCGATAAAAACCATGTGATTTTAAGCGGGTTTAGTCAAGGTGGAATAATGTCTTACACCGTAGCTTTAACCCATCCAGATAGAGTTTATGGTATTGGAGTTTTAAGTGGATTTATCTTAGACAACACAGAAATCACAGACTCTAAATCAATTCAAGATTTAAAAGTGTTTATCTCACATGGAACTCAAGATCCTGTAATATCAATTGCGGAGGCCCAGCAATCCAAAAAGAAGATCGAATCGCTAGGAATTACTCCAGAATACCATGAATATCAGGCAAAGCATGAGATCAATCAAGCGATGTTTACAGATTATCTTAAATGGTTACAACAAGTTAAATGACCGAGCTTCAAACATATATCAAGTCGTACTTTGGAATTCAGCCCAATCAGCAGCAAGAGGTTGCCGAATTGTTTAAACGCGAAACGCTTTACAAGGGAGAATACTACACCAAAGTAGATCATTATTGTAAGAAGCTGAGTTTTGTACATAGTGGCTACATCCGCATCTATGCGGATACACCTCAAAAAGAAGTGACGCAGTGGATTTCGGGAAAAGGACATTTTGTAACTGAACTTTCTAGTTTTATTTTTAACCAACGTTCTCGCTTCAATTTACAGGCTTTAACCGATTGTGAGTTATTTACGATTCACGAAGAAGATTACCAGAAACTACAAGTTTTGGTTCCCGATTGGCAACAAATTGAAAAACGATTCATCAGTGAATGTTTCATTACGCTAGAAAACCGTGTATTTCAGTTCTTATCGCTTTCAGCCGAAGATCGATACGATCAATTATACAACTATGACAAAGAGCTTTTCACTGAAGTTCCGCAGCAGTATTTGGCATCTATGCTGGGCATGACACCAGAAACATTTAGTCGCATTCGTAAAAAGAAAATTTCTTGATTTAGATCAATTTCAACTCCCCTATTCGTGCTTGAACTTTGCCTCAAAGATTGAAAGCATGAAAAAAGAAATCTCAACATCCATCCAAATAAATGCTACGCCAGAAAAAGTGTGGCAAGTACTTACTGATTTTGAATCATACCCTCTGTGGAATCCATTTATTCAATCTCTAAAGGGAGATGTAAAGGTTGGAAATCGTATTGATGTAAATTTAGGAGGAATGGCTTTTAAGCCGTTGGTACTGGAATTCACTTCAAACCAAAAGTTCAGTTGGATTGGCCATTTATTCATCAAAGGCATTTTTGATGGCGAACATCAATTTGAATTAATCGCCAACCCTGATTGCAGTACCCAATTGATACAATCAGAAAAGTTCAAAGGCATTTTGGTTCCGTTTGTACCCAAAGTATTTAAAGATACCAAAGTTAATTTCGAACGGATGAATCTAGCACTCAAGCAAATGGCCGAAGCATAAAAAAAGCCGGTGTTGGAAATCCAACATCGGCTTTTCTGATTTATGAGAAAAGGTCTATTACTTCTCTTCGTTTACTTCTTCGAAGTCTACATCGGTAACTTCTTCATCGCTACCATCTGCTTGTTGACCTGCATCAGCACCAGCTGCACCTTCAGCGCCACCAGCTTGTTGCTGTGCTGCATACATTTCTTGAGATGCCGCTTGGAATACGGTATTTAATTTCTCAATTCCTGCATCGATACCATCCATATCTTTTGCTTCGTATGCTTTTTTCAACTCAGCCAATGCATCTTCGATTGGTTGTTTTTTATCAGCTGGAAGTTTGTCACCAAACTCTTTCAATTGCTTTTCAGTTTGGAAGATCAAACCGTCAGCTTGGTTGATTTTATCAGCTGTTTCTTTTGCTTTTTGATCGGCATCAGCATTCGCTTCAGCTTCTTGTTTCATTTTTTCGATTTCTGCATCAGTTAAACCAGATGAAGCTTCGATACGGATACTTTGCTCTTTACCAGTTGCTTTATCTTTAGCTGATACATTCATGATACCATTGGCATCAATATCGAATGTTACTTCAATTTGAGGAACACCACGTGGTGCTGGTGGAATGCCATCTAAGTGGAAACGTCCGATTGAACGGTTACCGCTTGCCATTGGACGCTCACCTTGCAATACGTGAATCTCTACTGATGGCTGATTGTCTGCAGCAGTTGAGAATGTTTCCGATTTTTTAGTCGGAATAGTTGTGTTCGCTTCAATCAATTTAGTCATTACACCACCCATAGTTTCAATACCTACAGAAAGCGGAGTAACATCTAATAACAATACGTCTTTAACCTCACCAGTTAATACACCACCTTGGATAGCTGCACCTACTGCAACAACCTCATCAGGGTTTACACCTTTAGAAGCTTCTTTACCAAAGAAGTTTTTAACCGCATCTTGAATTGAAGGAATACGAGTTGAACCACCAACCAAAATTACTTGATCGATATCTGATTTACTCAATCCTGCGTTTTTAAGTGCTGATTCACATGGTCTGATTGAACTAGAGATTAAATCTTCAACCAACTGCTCAAATTTAGAGCGACTTAATGATTTAACTAAGTGCTTAGGCACACCATCAACTGGCATGATGTAAGGCAAGTTGATTTCAGTACTGTTAGTACTAGAAAGTTCAATCTTAGCTTTCTCAGCAGCTTCTTTCAAACGTTGTAACGCCATTGGATCTTTAGAAAGATCTAATCCACCGTTTTCGTTTTTGAATTCTTCTACTAACCAATCGATAATACGTTGATCGAAGTCATCACCACCTAAGTGAGTATCACCATCAGTAGAAAGCACTTCAAATACACCATCACCTAATTCAAGGATAGAGATATCAAAAGTTCCACCTCCGAGATCGTAGATCGCAATTATGCCTTCTTTTGCATTATCCAACCCATAGGCGATAGCCGCTGCCGTGGGTTCGTTGAGCAGACGCAGCACCTTGATACCGGCGAGTGTCGCGGCATCCTTGGTGGCTTGGCGCTGGGCATCGTCAAAGTACGCTGGCACCGTGATCACTGCCCCGTCGAGTATACCATCGAGCGCGTGCTCGGCCCGCTCGGCAAGCGTGCGCAGAATTTCGGCCGATACCTGTATCGGACTAATCATGCCCTGGCGGGTGCGGATTTTCGGCATACCGCCGTCGTCGCACTCAAACTCATAGGGCATTTGCGCGCCGAGACTGTCGACATCTGTAAGGCCGCGTCCAAGTAAACGCTTGACCGAACTCAAGGTGTTCAGGGGGTCGCTGAGGGCCTGCTGCTGGGCATCAGCGCCGACGCAACGGCTTCCGTCGGTGGCGTAGTGCACAACCGACG
>CAJWSQ010000118.1 GCA_913045895.1 uncultured Flavobacteriales bacterium
TCTTTATTAAAAGCTACTCAAGTAAAGCTTGATGATTTTTTTAGTGATATTCATTTTGAACCTCAAAAGCAGTTTATCCACATTAAGGCTGAAGACTACCAAACTATTTCAAAAGAAGACGAGTCAAAAGGGTTTAAATACCAACTTATTGCTAGTAAGGGCTTAAACTATTCAAATTTTGAATTAGTTCTATTAACCCTTTCTCCTGGAAGCAAAAGAAAGCCTGTTTCTACTGATGCTTGGGAAGTTAAGTTTATGATTAAAGGAAGTGCTATTTATCAAATTGGTGATGCTGAAATTGTACTTGAAGAAGGCGATAGTTTGTTCTTTAACGCTCGTGTACCTCACGTACCTATTAACAGAACTGATCAGGATGCTGTGATGTTAGTTGGTTATTTATATGATAATGAGTAAAAAAAGCGTATCCAGTTTACCCGAATACGCTTCTGAAAAAAATCTACTAACTACTATGAAAAAATCAGTTCATCGATAACGATAACGCCATAATCCCCATTAGTACAACGAGTCTAAAGATCAAGTACATTTTGTCAATTTTCTTTTTCAGAAATTGATTATTGGAGTGTATGTTTTTATGTTTAATCATCGATGATGTTAATTCTATAAACTCAAAAAATAAAGGGCTTTTACACCCTTTATTCGTTTCTCGCAAGAAGCTTACTCAAACACTACGCGAGAATTCATATTCACACTACCCCCTGATAGATTGATCAAATAAACACCCTTTGGATAATCTGCTGTATTGATGGTCATTTTATCCTGACCTGAAGCCATTTTTGTTTGATAAATTACATTTCCTGTTAAAGAATAAACAGTGACTTCTAGCGTTGTGTTAAAATCAAATTCTCTCTCAATATTTAACACATCACTTACTGGATTTGGATAAAATGAAATACCATTATTTAAACCAACCAACTCTTCATCACCCGTAGTATTTCCAGGAATACCTCCTTTTTGATTTACATAAAGAGTAGAATCATAATACTCAGGCTTCAACCAAGATTGCCCGTCTAGAGACCAACGCGTTTTTACTTCTTCGCCATCTAAACCTGGAAGAATATGATCAATTGCTGTTACGGCAACATCCGCTTGTCCCGGTACCGCTGCAACTTTGTTTAAATCTACTGGATTACCTGGCATTTGGAAAGAACCCGGATCACCTTCACCTTGGATTTGTGTAGGAATTAAAAACGGAGCACTTGCAAACCACCAGATACGTCTTTCTTGGTCACTGTTTCCGCCATGTCCAAATCCTAAACCACCGTGATCTGTACAGCCAATAATCAACCACTCTTCTTGATCGTAAGTTGGTCTACTTCTAAGTGCATCAATAATCCATTTTACCTGAAGATCAGTATTTTCAATACTATTCATGTAAGTTGGACTTGTTGTAGAAAATCCTGTACCGTGTCCAGCTCCATCATTATCTTGAATGTATGCAAACAAAAAGTCTAACTCAGGATCTTGAAGCTGAATTGCTGCTGCTTGAGGAACTAAATCTTGACCTTGGTTACCTACATCAATAGACAAATCCCACATGGCATTATAAACCTGTCCACCAGTACCTTTTGAAGCATCGTCCATTGGGTTCCAAGTAAGGATTTGAACAGCCTTGATCTCTGGGCGAACTTCTTTCATTCTGTTTGACATGTATGGCCAGTTAGCGTAATCAGCACCGCTGTAGCTATTATTGGTTACTTGATGTTTCGCCTCCCAAACACCCGTTAACATATTGCTCCATGATGGACCAGAAACAGTTACACCTAAGTGCCAAGAATTATAAGAAGAAATACCATTAGCCATTAAACTATCAATAGTTGGCGTATTGGCTAATTGCAATGCCTCTGACATGGTACCATCTAATCCGATAAAGAGAACCTTAGGCTCTTTTTGCTGCGCAAATGTTATTGTAGAAAACAGCGCTGAAGCAATGATTAGTAATTGTCTTTTTTTCATTTTCAATCGGTTTTTAATATCTCGTTCTATTCTTAAAATTTGTACTTAACACCACCTAGAACTCTAAAAGAGTAATACTCAACCTGAATAGGTCTTTCAACCCTACCTCGGTAGACAATAAATGGCGTGTTTAACAGGTTATTTCCCTCTGCATACACAGAAAAATGCTTATTAATGTTGTAGCTAATTGAAGCATCTAAACCCAGCGTTTTTCCCATGTATTGGTCAAAATCATTCGACTCGTTAAAAATTACTGGCTCACCCGTTTCAGGATCTTCAACAGCTATGAGATTCAGTTCCATGAGGTAACTACTTCTGAAAGTGCTCGCGATAGTTGCTTGGAATTTTTCACCTTCATAACCCAACCTCACGTTGGCCAAATGTTTAGCTTGACGAGGAAGCGGTTGCAGCTCTTCTCTAGACTCAATTTTCATTTTAGACTCAGTGAAAGCGTAGTTTCCTGAGAAAACCAAGTTTTTGAGTATGCCTGGCATAAATTTCAAAGGCTGCTGGAATGAAAGTTCAAACCCAAAAAGGTTTGCATACGGAGCATTTTTATACTCTTTAGCTAAAATTCCTCCTGGAGGACGGAATGTATTAGCGACACCACTGATGTTTACCTCATCGGTACTTTTAAAAGCCGTATAGATGTGATCTGTAACGTATTTGTAGAAACCCGTAATGGTAATAACACCCTGTAAACCCGTATATCTTTGATAGGATAAATCTACATTGGTTGAGTAGGTTGGATTCAAATCTGGATTACCATACAATGCATGAAAATGCGTGTAATGAATATCTGGTTGCCCTGGCTTAACCTCGCTGAAGTTTGGTCTTCTGAATGATCTTGTAACCGCTCCTTTTACCAATGATTTTTCATTGATATCAAAAACAAAATTCAACATTGGGAGGAACGCATCATACTTTCTAGACATTTCATCATATTCTAGCCAAGTATCAACAATAGCCTCACCCGTTTCGAAATCGAAATAAGTAGAATCAACAGCGTTTGGAGCCTTCACATAAACATCTGTTTGCTCATATCTCAGACCTAAATCTAGGGTTAGTTTAGAGCCTATTTTCTTGTTGTACGCTGCATAAAAAGCAATTACGTTTTCATTGTATTCGTAATTAGAACCAACGAATTGTTTGTATAAATCAGTTGTTTTAGGACCAAACGGTAAGAACTTGAGTTGATCCATATTGTTAACCAACCAGTTTTGCATATCCTCATCAGATAAAAATTGCTCGGTATATGGCTGGTAATGTCCACCTTCAGCTTGCTGGTATGTGTTCAAGTTCGGGATATCTCTCAACTCTTGATCGTTATACACTAGAGCTGTATTTGAATTATTAGCATCTCTTACCCAGCTCTCTAATCCATATGTCCGATACCCTTCTTTATCTCTATACTTCCCACCAAACCTGATCTTGTTTCGCGAGTTGATCTCGTAGTTCAAGTTTAAGGCTATAACAATCGGATCTTTCTCGTAAACATTTCTCAACTCAGCGTAGGTTTTCTTATGTAGAAACAGAGTATCCTCTGGCTTAATTGCAACTACATTATCCCATGTGGGCTGAATGTTATCTGCCGGAGTTCCGTAGCCTTCAACAGGGCTATCAATATCCAATAAGCGAAGTCTTGTGTATGCATTTTGTTCGTCAGTTGGATTACCTGCTTCATCTAAGTACAAGTAATCTGTAAACTTCACTAGCTTTTCGTATTCAATTACATTATAACCATCTGCAGACAGGCCATTATCGGGACCTGATGGACCATATTTAAACTCTGTTTCATATTGAGAAACTCTCCAATCTACACTCAACTTTTCGGTGACTTTATGCTCGCCACCTACTGTACCTCCAAGAATATCATTGATCATCAAATTGTGGATGTTTTGAACAATGATGGATTGCCCAACACCAGCCACCCAGTTGTACATGGTTTTACGGTTAAACTCCATGTCTTCTACCCTGCCGTAAAACCCAAGAGCGTAAATCGAATTATTTTTATTGAAGTCATATTGCAACTTCAAATGAGCACCGTAACTGGTTCTTTCTCCATCGTATTTACGAAGCTCAAGACGCTCGATGTTGTGATTATCATTGTTACTGTAGAAGAACTCATAATTATCTGTAGCCCAATTTCTATTGTAAACAGATCCTCCACCTACAATACCTAGTTTTTTGTTTTTGCCGAGTCGAGTTCCAGCAGCTAATGATAACTCATAAAGAGGTTTTAAAGCTTTGTTATTATAACCTGCACCGGCTTGCACTTCTAAGTTGAAAGAATCAGGAATTTGCTTACTGATAAAATTAGCGCTACCACCAATGGCATCTCCCTCAATTTCAGAAGAAAGCGTTTGATTAAACTGTATGTATTCAATTAAACTTGTTGGAAGTATATCGAAGTTAAAAGCTCTACCTATATCTTCCTCATCTGCAACTGGCAATCTATCGCCATTAATTAATGCCGCTCCCCAGTCAGTTGGAGTTCCTCTGAATGAAATATAACTACCTTCACCCTGATCAGTTTCCATAACAACACCCGGAAGTCTTTGCAATGCCTCCGCTGCGTTTCTATCAGGTAAACTTTCAATATTTTCAGATGCAACTACCTGAGATAAATTCACAGATTTACGCTGCATACTCATAGCCTTTTCGTTACCCTCAGACATTTTGCCCTCAACAGTTACCTGTTTTAAGGCTAAACCAGGTTTCATTTGAATAGGCTTAGAAACTTTGTTAACACCACTTTTTAATACAAGAGAATGAGTAATGGTTTCGTAACCAATAAAAGAGATTTGTAAGTTAATAGGACCTGAATTCAGCCCTTTAATTTCAAACTTTCCGTCTATATCTGTTACTGCTCCAGTTGTGGTATTCTCAACAATTACACTTGCGCCAATTAGTGGCCCATATTGATCTTTAACCACTCCTTCTACACTAGATTCTTGCGCACTTAACGATGTTGCAATTACTACAGAAAGCAACACCAAAACAGCTCTAAATAAACCCTGAATCATAATCAACACAAATAATGCTTCTTGAATATTTCAAACTAAAAGGCGGTGCTTTACGCACCACCTTTTAACCTTGATTGTTGACACAAATGTCTAATAAGTTTACTTATAATAAACATTTGATTTATTACCAATACATTAATTCCTGATAACAATTTGTTGACTATAAACTCCCTTACCACCAACTACTTTGAGTAGATACAAACCAGAAGAAACAGTTGATTTAACTGGCATTTTATAAACACCATCACCAACCACATTATCCATACGTTGCACCTCAACACCAGTCATGTTATACAAAACAACGGTGTACGACTCATTATTTTTACTATTAGTAAACTTTAAGTTGATTTCTGAAGTTGCAGGATTAGGGAACACTTGAAGATCAGATCCATTTTCTTCTACTGTAGGAATTCCGATTACTGAATCAGATTTAACCGAGTCCGTTGTAAACGTTAACGGACCAAACCAATCACTGTATAAAGAATCACAATCAGCTCGGATGTAAACCTCATATGAAGTCAATTCATTCAATCCATCCAGAACAATTGGAGTTGAGTTATGTGTTCTTTGAATTCCAAAATCCACATTAAAACCAACTGGACCGTGAGAAGTAACCCACTCCGTATTCGTACCGCTAGTAACTACATTAAGAATAGCAGACGAATCTGTTAAAGTTGACACTTCAAAAATATCTGGGAATGGACAAAGCGGTTTAGTAGCAAATACAAATGGCCCTACCCATACAAACTGACCAGTAGCAGAACATGAATCACCCAAGTAAAACTCATAACCTGTTTCAGACAATAAACCTGAAAAAGAGTAGCTACCTGTTGTTGAAGAAACCTGTGTTCCTGAACCAAGTGAGAAACCTGTAGTTCCATACTGAACTTTAGTTTCTGGGCTTGAAGTAGTCCAAGAAATATCAGCCGTAGTGAGCTCAACATTGTCAATATCAACATTTGTTGGAATTGAGCATGGATTCCCACTGTAATCAGCTAAAATATACTCACCTCTACCCGATGGCGTATTAACTACAAGCACATCATTAGATTGATCTTGAATTGCCGAACTCAATACCCAAGGAGTAAGATCTCCTGATGCTCTAGCATATAAATTGATGTTGTTTTCGTTTATTACCGCATTTGCATCACCCGAATAATCGTAAACAGCATTGTAGTTTAGACTATTGTAAACACCCACTTGAGAAACAAATACACCATAATAAAGAGATTGGTTACCCAAGTTGTAAATTCCACTATCGCTATGCGGCAATGTATCAACACGGTAAACATGTACACCATCAATAAAACCAGTAATTGAGTCTACTGTAAAGTTTGATGTTAAGCTACCAATAGTAACCGATTGATTCGCGAAATTATTCGTGTGTAAATAAGCACTTTCATCTCCAACCGGAGCCCCTGAAACCCTATACCCGCTACGCGGATCAGTTGAATTTACATTGGTGAATGAACCATTGTTAGCTGCTGAACCTAAATCTGCTATACTTTGCCCGTCAAAAGGATAATAAGTAAGTAAATCAGCTTCACTACCCGTTAACTTATGACACATTCCCTCGCGGATTTCTTGTGTGGTTTTAGCTTTTGACCAAATTCTAATTTCATCCATTTGACCATGAAAACTTGGACCACCGTCTGTACTTCTATTATCACCACCAATTCTATGAATTGTTTGAACATCAATATCAGTACCCGAAGTACCTAAGTCTAAAACAACCTCTCCATCAATGTAGATTTTGAATGAATCTGCAGCAACATCACGCACAAATGCCAAATGATGCCATCTATTATCTCTTAAATCTTGAGAGTTAGCAGTCGCATTAACTTCAGCACCATTCCAATAGATTCTTGGAGTTCCTTCGTTATGAATCTCATAATTGAAGTTCGGATTATCGTTATACGTACCTATAATAATGCCAACGCGCTCTGTGGGATCTAAACCATCTGTATTAACCATAGGAACCTTAAGCCACAACTCAAACGTGTGCGACATTTCACCCACATTAAGCGGATTTGCCATCTGAATAAAATCATCTTCACCATCAAATGAGAATGAGTTATTTAAGAATGGTGGCGGAGGTGGCGGAAGCAAATCTTGACCTAAAATAAATTCAGCAGTTGCCGTGTCACCCGTTCTTGTAATGATGTTTTGAGGCGTACTCAACGTTCCAGCTGCATCTAACCAAGTAGAATCAGCATAATGCTCACGCTCCATTAGCAATGTTAAATGCTCAGCAGGACCTTGAACTGCAGCTACATTGTTGTAATCATACTTTACATCGAAAGTTAAATCTGCTGAAATTCCAGCTTCAAACACACCGAAATACGCATTGTTATTTGGAATGTTTGTAATCATTGAGTCTGAATAATTTGGAACTGTATCTCTTCTGTAAATATGAATTCCATCTGTTGCACCCAACGAACCCGTCACGTTGGAAACTTCAAAATTGCCATTTGTAGCCGAGCTCAACAACAAAGCAGTTGCTGTACTTGGAGCATACTCATACACAGACTGATCACCAACTGGAGCACTTGTAATTATCCAGTTTGAAGTATCACCAGTTAATGCAAAACCATTAAGCGTACCATTCAACGGTCCAACTTGATCTAAAATAGAAGAGCCAGCAGATACATTGAAATCGAAATAACTAACCAATCCATTGCTATTCAACGGCACTCGAGAACACATTGATTGTCTGATTTCCGTCTCTGTTTTGGCAACATTCCAAATACGCAACTCATCCATGGTACCGTGTAAATTATGAGTTGGAGTTGATGTTCTATTATCTCTACCAATACGCTGCGGAACAGTCATAACCAAATCACTTCCGGCAGAAGTTGAAGAAGCTACTTCAACACCATCAACATATATAAGAAATTGATTTAAAGCAACATCACGAACATATGCTAAGTGATGCCATTTTCCATCTCTAAGATCTACTGATGAAGCCGATAAATTCACCTGACCACCATTCCAATACACTCTTGGCACACCACCAGTTGTAATTTCATAATTAAAGTGAGGGTTAGAATTATATCCACCTAAAACAATCCCAACTCGTTCAGAAGCTGTTAAACCACCTGTTCCAACCTCAGGAACTTTTAACCACAATTCAACTGTATTACTAGTATCACCAACACCAGCAGACTGATTCAATTGAATATAATCATTGTCACCATCAAAATTTAAAGCATTATCAAACAAATCTAGTCCATCATTGACTTTTGCTGATTCAATTTCTAAATCTTCTATATTACGTTTATTTAGAAAACTTAATCCTTCATTTACTTTATTAATATTTATGGAATTTATTGAACCTTTTTCTATATCAACTAATTTATAAAAAATAGGAGTTCTAAACTTTTTGTCTATAGTTATACCGTCTACAATTGAAGGATTTATTTTAGGAAGACTTTCTATTATTGAATTTGCAGCTTTTTCAAAAGCACTTGAGATAACTTTTTTAGAATCAGTATCTTCAAAACCAACTCCAATTAGCGCAGCGTTAGAACTAACGTTTTTAACAACACCATTTTTATCAATTGTGTAATTTACATTAACCATCGCTTGTATATCAAAATAATTCCCTAAT
>CAJWSQ010000119.1 GCA_913045895.1 uncultured Flavobacteriales bacterium
TCACCTTCATAATCTGCTAAATATGATGGATTTGCTACACCTGCTCCATCTAATGAGTCATTACATACTACTAGACTTGCTGTATCTGTAAACATCGTTCCACTCAACTCTACTGAGTTCATATCCATACCTGTACTTGCTTGTAAAGCTGATAAGTCAGATTGGGTTCCGCCCCAGTACACAAACTCCAAGTCGCCTAAATAAGCGTTATTATCTGACTCTATCACACCTGATGAAACATATAATGCTCTCGCATCATCTCCACCATTTAAGGCATTATTATATAACGTATTGTATCCTCCGTTAATATACATTGCCTCATATGATGTTGAAGGTCCATAAGTATGGGAACTGTTATTCATGATATTTACAAAATAAGACCCAGAAATGTATATACCTGTATACCCATAATCAGTTAGACTAACTGCATTTCCTTGTACTATTGATGGTGATGTTGGAAGACCGTTAATTCCATATAAATACATACCGTATCTTGGATATGATACATTTGGTTGTTGGTATACATGGTTATTGGTTACTTGTACATTTCCGTCTGCATAATACACGCGTAAACCATATGTACATGAAGAACTTGTCGTTGTCATTACATTGTGATCTAACAATAAGTCATCTTGATAATAAATCCATGAACCTGCGTAGCTTTGATTCAAAAACTCATTTCCTACAAACTCATTTCCTTCATCACTAGATCCGCTTGTTCCGTACCAATAAATCCCGTAATCTGCATTCAAAATTGTGTTATTGATGAACTTACAGCTATCTGCTTTTGAGCCAGTTTTGTATACTACATAACTTGTACTAGATGTATAACCTGCTGTTAATCTACATGAGTTGAACTCTAAGCCTTCTATATCTCCCTCAACAGATACTACAGTACCTACGGTTAAGGTATTCTCTACTGATAAATCATTAAACTTCAAGAATGAACTTCCTGCACCTAGTCTGATAACACCTTCATTTGAAGCTGATGGTGCAAATTCGATTTTACACAATGATGTATCTCCTGATGCAGAGTTAAATGTAATTGTGTTTGTAGTTGATGCTCCAGCTATTTGGTTAAATACCAATTGCTCATTATATGTACCATCAGCAACTTCAAATACTACTGGACCACAAATTCCAGAGTTGTTCAAGTCGTTAATTGCAGAAGCAAAATCAACGTAATTATTAGTTCCTGTTCCCAGCGGATCAATTGTATACGTACCATTCAAAGAAGTTGGTAATACAGTGTAGTGAATAGTATCATTAAGTGATAAACTATCTAAAACACCGTTTGGCATTGAAGTCCACACACTAATATCATCACCAGGGATGAAAGGATAGTTCCCAACAAAACTTGGAACTGAATCAGATGAGATTGGAGCAATTGAACCAGTCCAACTTACAGGTGTTTGTGCAACACCATTAACAGACCAGTTAATAGTAGCTGATGTTAAGGTATCAGTACCCATTGTAGACATAGTAACCCATAATGCATTAGGAGTTACGCAAGCCGGAGAATATGGAGTATCAACTGATGTAATTCCTGCATCACTTGAAGGTGGTACAATTACATTAACTGAATAATCTTCAACTTCACCCCAAGTATATGAAGCACATGGGTCTAATGAAGAGCTTCCACTTTCTTGCATTGAAATTCTCATTCCTGTAACACCAGTAGCTGCCGTTGTTGGAATAGTTACGTTACCTGTAAACGTTTGGAAATAATTTCCTCCTGCAGAATACACTTCTTCACCTGGATCAGTAAACAAACCATTTTGGTTGAAGTCAATCCAAACCTTAACATAACAACTGTAAGCTGTTGTACCAGTACAACTATTAATGTAAGCTGATAATGGGTAAGAAGAACCTTGTATAACATTTGCTACCAAACCAGTATTAGTATACGATTGACAACCTACTGGAGAGATATAATCTACATTAGAAAAATGAAATTCTCCTACGTAACCATAAGTAGTTGACGTTGATGTGGAGTTACAATAGCAAGAATAAAACGGATTCATCATTTGCAAGAACCCTGCAGTTGTATCTGATTGCCCTGAACATGTAATTATCGCTCTATAATAAGTATCTGTAGTTTGAGAGGTACTTATTGAAGCAGTTGTACCTCCTGCAACATTAGTCCAAGTAATACTGTCTGGAGAAGACTGCCATTGATAAGTTAAACCACTACCTGCAGTACTTCCTAGTGTAGACAAAGTAAAGTTAACACTATTACAAACACCTGTGTCACTTACAGATACCATACCTGCTGATGGAGGAGCTATACATGGAGCATTGTTGTATAAAGAAATATCATCTAATGCAACATCATTATAAAATGCAGTTGATCCGTTTTTATTCAAATTAAAACGAACTTGAACATTACCTGTAATATTGAATGTATCTAACGCTAATGAAAATAACTCCCAATCTCCATTAGCTGTATTTGCTGCATATGTAAATACATTGTTATTCCAGTTTGCTCCGTCATAAAAATCAACGGTAAGCGTATTAAATGTTGTTGAGTAAGTACCTATGAAACTTTTATAATAAAAATCAAGATACGGTACAGCAGGTGCTGTTACAGCTGGTGATGTCAAAGTAACAACTAGACCTGATGGAGTTGAACCATCCACCCAAGCAAACGAACCACCATTCCCAGTATGGTCTGATGTCCCTGACATGGCATAACCCATAGTACCTGAAAACTTCCAGAATGCATTTGTACTTGTAGATCCAGAGTTATTGGTGTTTGTCCAACCGGCTGGAAGACTGGTTGAATTGAACGTCTCTGTCAATTGGGCCTGAGCTGTAAACGCTACAAATCCCAAAAACAAAGCTCCAAGTTTAAAAAGTAACTTTCTTTTCATAAAAAAACGATTTAGTTAAACAATAAAACAGTTAGCGGTTTGGTGTGGAAACACACAAGAGAGCAGTAATTACTCACAGATAAGAATATCAATAGTTATCCCTCTAAGGAATTTCATCCCCAGAAGATGCAGATAGCTATGTATTGTGGTGAGTGTAGATATTCTTTAAAATGAAGAAAACTTATCTCATAATGCGCGAAAAAAAATTGAGTTTGACTTTCAGCGTCTAAATTAATTCATTTTTACACATACAAAAAAAAAGGCCGGATAAATCCGGCCTTTATACTCAAAATTGATGATCTAATGATCATTTTTTATCAGTCCACTATAATTCTAACCACTTTAGAATCGAAATCGCTATTAATTTTCAATAAATAGATTCCTTTTGCGGCATTTTCTAATTGAATACGCTCGTTAATTGAACCAGATACCTGACCCAATTGCTTATCCAAAATCACTCTACCCTCAATATTCATAAGTTGATATGAATAGCTTGAAACCTCAGAGTTATTAATAACAAGGTCAAATGCACCATTGTTAGGATTTGGATATACTTGAACTAGCATATCACGACTTTCTTCATCAGTACCTACAGTTGTACCAACTGTTACTTCATATGTAACACTATCAATACCACAGCCATTTGAAACAACTAGTGTAACTTGGTATGTAATTGCACTATCGTTAGTCCAAGTGTAAAGATGAGTAGGATTTTCTTCAGTAGAAGTTGTTCCATCACCGAAATCCCAAGAGTAGCTATCACCAACACTTTGGTTATCAAATTGTGCCGTGTAGAAACTAGTTAATATAGAGAATTCTGCAACAGGGTCATCTTCAAACACAACCTCTGTTTGATCTTCAGTTGTACAGTTGTTATTATCAACAACAGTAATTGAATATTGCCCCTCAGAAGTAGCTGTAATTGTTTGAGTTGCATCTCCAGTTGACCAACTGTATGATCCTGGTATATTCGATTCTAACAACACATAACCTAAAGATTCACATAGTAATGAGGTATCAGGTAAGCTTACTGGTTGACTAAATTCAGCAGTAGTACTTGTTGAAGAAACGCAACCGTATTCATCTGTAACTGTAACAGAATAGACTCCTGAATCAGCAACCATTAATGAAGCGGTAGTGTCTCCATTACTCCAACTGTATGCTAAACCATTTTGAATGGATGTGAACAACTCAGCGGTATCATTTTCACAGATATAGCTTACAGTAGGCATAGTTGCTTCATCAGCCTCATCTACATAAATTGAACTTGAAACCATACCACATTCATTATATGCATCAACAAGGAATGTTGTTTCTGTATAAACATCAATCGAATTCCCTATGTGCATCCCCATGTTCCAAACTACTGAATCGAAATAGAATACTTCAAGAGTAGTTGTGTCACCAGGGCAAAAAGCTGTTGTATCACCTAAGGTGAATGAATTTTGAGTAGCAAATTGATTTGCACCAATATCTACAGCGTCTACAATTACAGGGTCATTCTGAAAATCCTGAATAAATGTTGGATTTGCAGCACCTGTTCCATCCAGTGAATCAATACATACAGTTAGCATAGTAGTATCTGTAAAGATTGACTGTGATTGAATATGTACTGAATTAGAATCTGTATTTGAATAGGCTTGTAAAGAAAGTAGGTCATTTCGATCACCACCCCAATAAACTAATGTTGAATCTGATGAGTAAGCATTGTTATCAGATTCTACTACCCCAGAAGACACATACAATGCTGTAGCATAATTACCTGCAGCTAGTGCATTATTGTATAATCTATGACCTGTTCCTGTGATATACATTGCCTCATCAGCTGCACCATCACCATAGGTAAATGAGCTATTATTTAATATATCTACATAATCACAGCCAGTAATATAAACCCCAGTAGTTGGTGCATCAATCAAACTAACTGCATTTCCTTGCAACAGTAACGGGCTAAATGGATATCCATCTGAGTAACCCAGATAAATACCATAATCAGGATAATCAGAGCCTGGCTGTTGGTAAATGTGGTTATTTGTAATCTTCACACTATCTCCAACCGTATAATACACATACATACCATAAGATGTTGCAGCACTTAGTCCATCAGAAGTAATTTCATTGTTGCTAACTTCTACATTACCATTATATCGCAAGTAAAGAGCACGAGAATATTGGTTGTACATTTTATTATTAGAAATCACGTTATCATAATCTCTATTCGTACTTGAGCCATAAATATAGATACCATAATAACCGTACAATATGGTATTATTAGTGAAGCTACTATTACTTAGTACATCAGCACTGTAGTTATACACACCATAAGTAGTTGAAGAACCTGTTGGGTTTATCAACATACAAGAATCAACTGCAATATCATCAACAGTACCATCAATAAATATAGTTCTACCTGAAGAACCAGTGTTTTGAATTGTTAGATTTTTAAATCTAACGTGGCCAGACAAATCATTAAAAGTGATTAATCCATCTGTAGTTCCCGTAAGAGAATACTCGATTCTACATAGAGAAGTATCTCCTGATGCTGATCTGAAAGTAATTGTATTAACAGTTGAAGCTCCTTGTACTTCATCAAATATTAGTTGCTCTGCATAAGTTCCATTTGCTATCTCAAACACAACTGGACCACAGATTCCCGAATTATTTAACGCATCAACAGCTGAAGTTAGATCAGCAAAGTTATTTGGACCTACTCCTGCAGGATCTACTGTATATGTACCACTTAAAGTTGGTGAAGGAACTGTATAAGTTGCCGTATCATTATATGCATACGAATCAGTACCGTTGTTTGGATCTGACGTCCACATTTGAAGAACATCACCTGGAGTAAATACAGAGTTATTGATAAATGTCGAAACCGTATCAACTGATAAAGCCGGTACGTTCACAAAAACGGTTTGAGGTGTTTGTAATACACCGTTAATTGACCAATTAAAAGTAAATGATGACAATGCTGAAGCTCCATTATTAGAGAAAGTAACCATTAAAGAATCATTTAATGCGTTACACAAGGCTATTGGGCCATCAACACTAACAATACCTGCGTCATTAGTTGGCGCAGACTGAATGTCTACCATATAGTCTTCAGTTTCACCGTATGAATACGAACCACATGGCGAAACAGTTGTAGCCTCGCTTATTACCACGCGCATTCCGGTTAAACCTGTTAATGCTGCAGCTGGAACTGAAACAGTTGCAAAATGATCTTCATAATTATATGTTGGACCAAACTGAGCTACCAATTCAGATGCTTGGTATGTTCCATCATGATCATAATCGATCCATACACCAATGTATCCATCATCATTACCACCACTACATGAACCATTTTTGATTCTCAAAACATGGTTACCACCAGATACCAAGGTTGCAACCATTGAAGTATTGTCTGTGTATGTTTCACAAACTGTCGGGTTTGAAATAGCATTAATTCCGCTTAATTCTACTTCATCAATTTTGGTATCAGAAGTGTAATTAGCCTCACTAGCACAATAACAAGAGTAAAATAGATTCATTGGTTGGAAGAAAGATGCAGTTGTATCTGATTGACCAGAACAAGTTACTACACATCTGTAGTAAGTATCAACTGTTTGGGTAGTTGTATACTGACCTAATGTTGCACCTGAGACATTTGTCCAAGTTGAATTATCTGGAGACGATTGCCATTGATATGTAATCCCAGAACCAATTGATGTTGATGTTAATGAAAGCGCAAAAGATGCACCAACACAAATACCTGTATCTGAAGCAGAAACTACACCTGCTGTTGGAGGAGCAACACAAGGAGCCGTTACAAAATAATTAACACCTCCGTTGAATTGTCTTGGATGATTAGTTGGATTAGGTGATGGTCCACCATAACCAATATTTTGCCCTGTATAAATGGTAACAGTACCATCTGTAAAAGTATCTTGATTTGCAGTTGTCCAAGTTGTATACCTAACAGAAGATGTTGACCCACCTTCAATCATAAAACCGTGTGTTCCGGCCTGTAAGTTAAGCGGTGTTGGAAGTGCAATTGTTGAAACATTGGGCGTTGCTCCTGTAACTGTCCCAGTGTAAATAATGTTCCATCCATTAGCTGCATCAACAGTAGGCGAACCGTTAATAGCAGTAGTATTGTGCCAGATAGTTACTGTTTGTGTACCAGCATAAAACACATTATAGAATTCCGTGATACTAATAGCAGTATCTGCCTCTAAGTTAAAAGTAACCCCTGCCTGACCGTTATTTACAGTTAGCGGAGGAGATGTAAGGACTGTAGATTGGGCATATAGACCAATCGTACAGAAAAAACTAAGGAGAGTTCCTAGTACTTTTTTTCTCATGATTTATCGATTAGTTAATAAAAAAATTACAAATTCAAGCAAATGGCAGCAGAAATGAATTGCAATCACATTAGTAGATGTGACAGAACAAATATTGTGGGGGTTACATTATTTATTCTAATCATTCTTGGATGCCTAAAGTATAAATTATACTTAATTAGAATGTTAATAAAACAAAAAAACGCACTACAATTAATGCAGTGCGTTCTATCTAATAAATATAGAATCAGTTATTTAAACTATAGCCTCTTTTATATGATCAACATAGTCCAATTTCTCCCAAGTGAATAACTCAACCTCCAACTCCAACTCCTCATTATCTCTTCCTACGGAGCGAGTAAATGTTTTAGTTACAACTTCAGAGGTTCTACCCATGTGCCCATAAGCAGCTGTTTCACTGTAGATAGGGTTACGTAATTTTAATCGTTGTTCAATTGCACCTGGACGTAAATCAAAAATTTCAGAAACTTTCTGAGCAATCTCACCATCAGTTAAGTTAACCTTAGATGAACCGTAAGTATCAACAAAAACACCCATTGGTTCAACAACTCCAATAGCATATGAAACTTGAACTAAAACTTGATCGGCAACTCCTGCAGCTACTAAGTTTTTAGCAATATGCCTTGAAGCATACGCAGCAGAACGGTCTACTTTACTTGGATCTTTACCAGAAAAAGCACCACCACCATGAGCACCTTTACCACCATAAGTATCTACGATGATCTTTCTACCTGTTAATCCAGTATCTCCATGTGGACCTCCAATAACGAATTTTCCAGTAGGATTTATGTGATACACAATATCATCATTAAATAAAGCCTGAATATGTTCGGGTAATCCAGCCTTAACTCTTGGAATTAAAATCTCAACAATGTCTTTTTTGATCTTTTGAAGCATTACTTCTTCTTCAGCAAAATCATCGTGCTGAGTTGAAACCACAACAGCAACAATGCGCTGCGGCTTGTGATCATCAGAATATTCAATCGTTACTTGCGACTTTGAATCTGGTCGTAAGTATGGAATATCTTTTCCTTCTCTACGAAGCTCAGCTAGTTCTTTTAAAAGACGGTGAGATAAATCTAAAGCCAATGGCATGTAATTCTCAGTCTCATTGGTTGCATATCCAAACATCATTCCTTGATCACCTGCGCCTTGCTCTTTATTCAATCCTTCTCCTTCAACTACTCCTTGTCTAATGTCAGCTGATTGTTCGTGTATTGCTGAAATAACACCACAACTATCAGCATCAAATTGATATTCTGATTTTACATATCCAATCTTACGGATTACATCACGTGCTACTTTTTGTACATCTACATATCCTTCTGTTTTCACCTCTCCACTTAGTACTGTTAGTCCTGTAGTTACTAGCGTTTCGCA
>CAJWSQ010000120.1 GCA_913045895.1 uncultured Flavobacteriales bacterium
AAATCAAGACGATGTAATGGAGATTTCCGCTTAAAATTCCAATTTATATTGGTCTGAGTACGAAAATAATCATCCATTTGTTTAAAAAAAGACTTTTAAGATAAGATTGATGGACGTAAAAATTGAATCGAGCTGGAAAAAAGCATTAAAACCAGAATTTGAAAAGCCCTACTTTAAAGAGTTGGTGGAAAAACTTAAAGCTGAGAAAGAAACTCACACTATTTTTCCGAAAGGAGTAGATATTTTCAGAGCATTTGATTTGACACCATTAGATCAAGTTAAAGTAATCATTCTTGGGCAAGATCCTTATCATGGAATTGGTCAGGCTCATGGACTCAGTTTTTCTGTTCCAAAAGGCATAAAACAGCCTCCATCTTTAAAAAATATATTTAAAGAACTACAGTCAGATATCGGAATAACACCACCTCAACATGGTGATTTAAGCTCATGGGCCAAGCAAGGTGTTATGCTTATAAATGCTATGCTAACTGTGAGAGCTCACGAAGCTGGATCGCATCAAAGTTTGGGCTGGCAAAACTTCACTGATCAGGTTATTCAAGTGATATCAGAAAAAAGAGAAAACTGCGTTTTCATACTCTGGGGAAATTACGCCCGAAACAAAGTAGATTTGATTGATCAAACAAAACATAAAGTTATTCAAAGCCCTCACCCTTCACCGTTTTCTGCAAACAGAGGATTTTTTGGGAGCAAGCCATTCTCTATTACCAATGCCTATTTGAAAGAAAATGGGCTAAATGAAATTAACTGGGCTATTTCTGAATGAGATCATTGAAATACATCTTGATATGTTTTGTTAGTAGCATTGCCTTTGCTGGTTTTGCACAACAAATAACATCATACCAATTGTATTTTGATTCAGCTTTTTCATGGAGCAATTCATTAGAGCAACAACTTAATAAAGCCCAGCCACAGGATTACAACCAATTTATACTATTTAAGCTTTATCAAGAAGGTTTTTTAGAATCTAGAATAGATAGTACTCTGGCCACTGGTGATTTTGTAAAAGTCTACTGCCATACTGGTAAAGTATATCAGTGGGTAAATCTTAAAACAAACTGGAAAGATGAAGCGATCTTAAGCAAGCAAAGATTTCGAGAAAAAGCCTACCAATCAACGACCTTTACACCCTATCAAACAAGTAAATTACTCCAAGATATAGTAGATTACTTAGAAGATGAAGGGCACCCTTTTGCTCAGGCAAAACTAGATAGTATTGAACTGGATAACCAAAGCGTACATGCGACACTTAAAATTGAGCGAGGACCACTAATTACAATAGATAGTATACGCGTAATAGGTAATGCCAAAATTTCTCCGAATTACATTTCCAACTACATCGGAATTAAAAAAGGTTCTATCTACAACGAGTCTCTTATTAGAGCTATTTCAACGCGCATAGATGAGCTTCAATTTGTTACCGAAGTTGCTCCATCTGAAGTTTTATTTACAGCTGATAAAACCATTTTGGTTATAGCAATTGACAAGAAAAAAGCCAACAACTTCAGCGGGATTCTAGGTTTTCAACCTGATGAAGAAACAGGTGAAATTGTTTTTACAGGAGACATCAAACTAAATTTATTGAGTGCCCTTGGAAAAGGTGAAGCAATTGATCTTGAATGGCAAAGATTACAAACTCAAACACAAAATGTATTGGTTCACACCAATCTCCCCTATCTATTTAAAACACCCCTTGCCGTTGATGCAGCTTTAGAAATTTACAGACAAGACACTAGTTTTTCTACAGTTTCTGTTAAAGGAGCTGTGCAATATGCACTTAAAGGTGGAGATTATTTTGAGGTAACGGTTAAGAACATCAACTCTAGTTTAATTTCAACCTCTGAGTATGAAAACGCAACAGTATTACCCGATGTAGCTGACGTTAATTACTTAGAATATGGAATTGGAATTAAGTCCTCACGACTTGATTACAGGTTAAACCCAAGAGCTGGTTTTGCCTTTAAGGTAAACGCTGGTGTTGGTGATAAGGAAATACAACGAAATCCAAATCTTGAGAATATCAATTACGATACGATGGAGCTAAGAACTACTCAATACACACTTAGTGGCGGAGTAGATTTTTTCATCCCGATAATTAAAAAAGCTACCATTAACTATGGCGTTCAAGGTGGAACGATGATAAATGAAAACTTATTTCGGAATGAAATTCACCGAATTGGTGGTTTAAATACTTTACGTGGTTTTGATGAGCAATCTATCTATGCTTCTTCATTTGTAATTCAAACGGTTGAGCTAAGATGGCTTTTAGAGAAAAACTCTTACACCTATCTTTTCTATGACCTGGGTTGGTATGAGCGTAATCTTAAGTCTGATTTTGAAACCGATACTCCTTTTGGTTTTGGTGCAGGCGTAAGCTTTCAAACAGGTGCTGGAATCTTTTCTGTAAATTACGCTTTGGGTAAGCAATTTAACAACCCCATTCAAATTAGATCAGGAAAGATACATTTTGGCTTTGTAAATTATTTCTAAGCCGTTACTTTGCAGTTATCTCTCTTTATTATGGAAATAGCATTTGTACTTATTGGATTAATCGCTGGAATTGTAATCGGATACTTTTACGCTCGATTAAAAACTCAAAATCAACCCGTTGACAATTCTGCCTTCGAAACTGAAATTCAAACACTTCGAGTTCAGTTAAATGAGGCTGAAAAGAAAAGTGTTGAACTTCAAGCAAGATTAGATAGTTCTCTCGAAGTTTTTAGAAAGCAGGATGCAGAATTAAAGACTGAACGTGAAAAATCAAATGAACTCACTAAAAGTCTAGAAAACTTCAAATCTCAAAGTCAATTCTTAGAGCAACAAAAAGAAGAGTTGAAGGCCGATCAAGAAAAAATGCGCAAGGAGTTTGAGAGTATTGCTTCATCGATATTAAAGGAAAATACCAAAGAATTTTCTGCAAATAACGAAAAACGATTAGGAGAAATTCTAAATCCGTTTAAAGACTCAATCAAAGATTTCGAAAAGAAAGTAGATGAAGCTTACAAGCAAGAATTTAGAGATAAGGCCAGTTTGAAAGAAGAGGTTAAAAAGCTATTTGAGTTGAATCAAAACATCAGTCAAGAAGCTAAAAACCTAACTAATGCATTAAAAGGCGATTCTAAAAAACAAGGTAATTGGGGCGAAATTGTTTTGGAGCGAGTTTTAGAACAATCTGGTTTAGAAAAAGGCCGTGAATATGAAACTCAATACAGCACAACTAACGAAGAAGGTAGTAGAATTCAGCCTGATGTAATCATCCATCTACCTGAAAACAAACACATTATTGTAGATAGCAAGGTATCGCTAAAAGCTTATGAAGCCTACGTAAGCTCTGAATCTGACGAGGAAAGAGCACAATACGTTAAGGCGCATGTGCTTTCTGTAAAAACCCATATCAAGCAACTGAGCGAGAAAAATTACCAATCTGGAGCAGGCATTCAATCACCTGATTTCGTGCTACTATTTATGCCTATTGAAGCTGCATTTGGGTTAGCCGTTCAAAACGATACCAACTTATTCAGTGATGCTTGGAATTTAAAAATAGTTGTTGTGAGTCCAACCACTTTATTGGCTACCTTGAGAACCATCTCGTCAATATGGAAACAAGAGCGTCAAAATAAAAATGCACTAGAAATTGCTGAAGTTGGTGGACGTTTATACGATAAGATACGTTTGTTTGTTGAAGACATGGAGAAAATTGATAAGCACTTGGATAATACCAAGAAAGCTTACGATGATGCCATGAACAAACTTTCTACTGGTAGAGGAAACATATTGAGCAGAACCGAAAAAATACGGAAATTAGGAGCTTCGGTTAAAAAAGAACTGCCAGAACAATACTTGGAAGATGAAAATGAATAAACATTTCAGCATAAAATTCTTTTCAGCACTAGCTCTACTACTGGTTGCTTTTCTACATGGATGCCAAACTCCAAGCAGTGTAAGCAACAACAACCTATCTGAAATCTACAGAAGGAGCGATCAATTTTTAGAACCAGAATTTGTTATCTACCATGTTTCTGATTCAGAATCTGAGGTTCATTTTAAAATCAATACGGCTAATTTACTTTACACAAAAGCAGCTAACTCAAACTATGAAGGAAAGGTAAGATTGAGTTATCAAATCTTCAAAGATTTTGACAGCAATGAGCTAATCGATAGTTCTTCTACCGTTTTCACCGATACCAAAGCCAGCAAAGAAATTAAAGATGTCATAGGCTCTTTTAAGGTTAAACTCAGCTTTCCAAATAGCTATGTTCTAAAGATTAAAAGCACCGATATTAAACGAGATCAATCAACAAACACAGTTATCCCTATTGATAAATCAACTCGAAATTCTCGTCATGATTTTTTGGTAAAGAACCTAAAAACAGGAACAACTCTATTTAGAAAACACATCAACTCTTCAGATTCTCTGTTGGTTGATTATTCAAGTACTGAACCATACAACCAAGTAACTGTAAAGTATTATAACAGGTATTTTCCAGTGGCTCCACCTCCATTTGTAAATTATTCGGCAAAACCATTCGATTACAAACCCGATTCAACTTTTACAGTTCAACTGAGTGATTCTGGAACATTTATTTTCAAGCCTAGTGAAGAAGGTTTCTACCACATCCAAACCGATACGAGCGATATGAATGGATTAACTCTGTTCTACTTTGATGATGAATATCCTGTAATTAATACTGTACCCGAATTAGTTTCGGCCACTCGATTTATTACCAGCAAAAAAGAATACACCAATTTAAGCGAAGCCGAAGATCAGAAAAAAGCTATTGATGATTTTTGGTTGACGATTTCACGTAATCCAGACAGAGCAAGAGAATTGGTTAGAACGTATTATAATAGGGTTGAAAATGCCAACTTCTATTTTTCGAGTTACAAAGAAGGATGGAAAACTGATAGAGGTATCATTTACATGGTTTTTGGACCTCCAAACTCGGTTTATAAATCGAATAATGCCGAAAGCTGGATCTACGGAGAAGAAAGTAATTACTCGGCAGTTTCATTCAACTTTAACAAAGTAAACAATCCATTTACCGATAACGATTTCATTTTAGAACGCACACCAGCATACAAAACTCATTGGTATAGAGCTGTTGATGCTTGGAGACAAGGTCGCGTTTCAACTTTAGATTTTTAAAACACGTGGATAGATCAGATTTTGTATTTGGTATTCGCCCCATCATGGAGGCAATCGATTCAGGAAAAGAAATCGATAAATTGTTTGTTCAGAAAGATGCTCAAGGAGAGTTATTGCATGAATTAACAAAGCTCGCTAAAGCTAGAAATATTGTACCGCAAAGGGTTCCTGTTGAAAAGCTAAACCGAATTACACGCAAGAACCATCAAGGTGCAATTGCTACAATTTCACCTGTAGAGTTTTCAGATCTTCAAGAAGTAGTAACTCGCGTTTATGAAGATTCAAAACAACCGTTTGTTTTACTTCTAGACGGAGTAACAGATGTAAGAAACTTTGGCGCTATTTGTAGAACTGCTGAAGCTGCTGGAGTAAATGCAATTGTAATTCCTCAACGTGGAGCAGCCAGTATCAATGGCGATGCTGTTAAAACATCAGCCGGTGCGCTTTTTAAGATTCCAGTTTGTAAAGTTTCTAGCATTTCTGCTGCAATAACTGATTTACAAGCTTTCGGAATTAAAGTCTTGGGAGCAAGTGAAAAAGTTTCTCAATTACCTTATGAAATAGACTTGAAAGAACCTATCGCGTTGGTTATGGGAAATGAAGAAAAAGGCTTACAAGATGATGTTGTTCGAAGCTGTGATTACCTTGTACAAATTCCAATGCAAGGTGAAATTGGCTCTTTGAATGTATCAGTTGCTGCGGGCGTATTATTGTTTGAAATTGTAAGACAACGTATATGAAGTATCTAGCTCTTTTATTCACTCTCTTTTTATCCACTTGGAGTAATGCGCAACAAAGAGCGCAACATCAATCCATTTATGAGTCAGAGGCGAATAAAAGAAGTGATACGCTTGATGTTTTACACTACAATATTTCGTTAGACCTCACTCAAGGCGCTTCAATTACTGGAAGCACAGAGGTTCTACTTCAATCAAAACAAAACAACGTTGGAGCGGTGTCTTTAGACCTGCTCCAACTTACTGTTGACTCCGCTGTATCTAACCAGCAGCAACTCTCTTATCAATACAACGATACTTTAATTCGTATTGCTTTAAGTTCCGTTTTAAATGAAAATGACACTCAATCAATAAAGGTCTATTATCATGGAAACCCGGTAGTAGATCAAACTGGCTGGGGAGGTTTTTACAACAATGGAAATTACACTTACAATTTAGGTGTGGGATTTGGAGCTGATCCTCACAATTATGGTAGAGTTTGGCATGCCTGCTTCGATAATTTTGTTGAGAGAGCCACTTACTCTTTTTATCTTGAAACTACTTCAAATAAAATGGCCGTTTCTAATGGCTATTTAGCAGATTCAACCACTTTAAACAACGGAAATATTGTATGGAATTGGGAGTTAGAAGAATCTATTCCTACGTATCTAGCGATGTTTGCAGCAGCTCCTTATGCGGAGTTTAAAAGATCGTACATCGGTTTAAATGACACCATTCCTATTTCTGTTTATGCTCAATCATCAGACACTTCAAACTTGCACGTGTCTTTCATGAATCTTACAGATGCGATCTCAACTTTTGAAGAATACTATGGGCCCTATGCCTTTAATAAAGTGGGATACTCATTAGTTCCATTCAATGGTGGAGCGATGGAACACGCAAGCAATATCACTTATCCGAGAAGTTCTGTTAACGGCACAACCGAAGATGAAACACTAATGGCTCATGAGCTAGCTCATCACTGGTGGGGAAATTTAGCTACTTGCGAAACTCAAGAAGACATGTGGCTGAACGAAGGTTGGGCATCATACTCTGAATGGTTGTTTTTAGAAAAAAAATACGGCTGGGATATTGCTGTTGATGATATGACATCTACCCTATTACCCATTATCAGAAATGCACACCTTAACGAAAATGGATATAGAGCAATTAGTGGATTACCTCACAATCTAACCTATGGAACTCACACCTACAATAAGGGAGCACTTGTTGTATGGAATTTAAGAACCTATTTAGGCGATTCATTATTCTTTTCAGGAATCCAAGACTTTCTTCAAAATCATGCTTTCACTAGTATGAATAGTGCCGAGTTTAGAGATGAATTGAGTCAATCAACAGGTATGGATATGGATCCTTTTTTTGAAAGTTGGGTTTTTGAAGGCGGCTATCCAGCTTTTGAATTGAATGAATGGGAAATTGAAAATAACTCAGGAATATATACCGTAACTGGTGAAATTGAACAAAAACTTAGAGGCGCTCCTCAGTACTTTAATAATGTGCCTGTTGAACTCAAGTTTACAGATGGTGTAAATGAAGCTTTTCATACTGTAATTATTTCTGGAAACTCAGTTGAGTTTAATGAAAGATTGAGTTTTGAGCCAACTTATATCGAGTTAAATCCAAATCATAAATTGGCTTACGCAACAACTGAAAATACCGAACTAATTACTCAACCTGGTAACTACGATTACTCACATGCACTCATCCAAACGTTTGATGTAACTCAAGTTAACAATGGAGGTGACTTGAAAATCGAACATTTTTGGGTTGCTCCAGATCCTTTAAAAGATCCTTTCACGAAGCCCTATAGATTATCTGATTACAGATACTGGAAGGTTGATGGAACTATTAATGATTTTGATGCTAGCATGCAGTTTTTCTATGATGCAAGAGCCGCTTCTGGTTACCTTGATAGTGGATTGGTTTCAACTACAGAAGATAGTTTGGTATTGCTCTATAGAGCAGATGCATCAGATGATTGGAGCGAACATTTGAATTACACTAAAAACATGTTGGGTAACTCAGCTAATGGATTTGGGATTATCGAAGTCAATGACGTTTTAAAAGGCGAATACACACTTGCCAATATAGATCACACTGTTTTAAGTGTTCAAGAGCCTATAAAAGAAAACAATTCTATGGTTTCTGTTATTCCTAATCCTTCTGGTGGTGAGCTAATCATTAAAGCCAACGGTATAATCGACTCAGTTCATATTTATCACCTTAATGGTAAAGAAATCAAGAAAGGGTTTTCTACCGCTGAAAAGCAAGTTGAATTGAACATCAAAAAGTCTGGAGTATACATCTACAGAATGAAAGTAGATGATCAATTTTATTCTGGAAAATTCATTGTAGAATAACAAAGTATCAAGCATAAAAAAAGCCTTTGCAGCAATGCTACAAAGGCTTTTCTATTTCTATAAAAAGAGATTAACCTCTTTTGCTCATTTCAGGGAATTCACGTAAGTTCTCACCAGTATAAATCTGACGAGGACGACCAATTGGCTCGTGATTTTCTCTCATTTCTTTCCATTGAGCAATCCATCCTGGAAGTCTACCTAATACAAACATTACAGTAAACATTTCAGTTGGGATACCCATCGCACGGTAAATAATACCAGAGTAGAAATCTACGTTTGGAAACAGCTTCTTGTCGATAAAATACGGATCGCTCAGTG
>CAJWSQ010000121.1 GCA_913045895.1 uncultured Flavobacteriales bacterium
TTTGAAGAGCTATTTAACGTAAGTGTGCCGAATGTATTTACACCAAATAGTGATGGCATCAATGATTTCTTCGAATTTGAAATAATGCAAACGCTAGTAGATTGTATTGATGTTAAAGTATATAACCGTTGGGGAATGCCCATTTTTGAATCAAGTGGTGTTTCTCATTCTTGGGATGGAAGAACCTTTGCAGGTGAGCCTGCAACCGAAGGTGTTTATTATTACGTGATTGATGTACGCGGAACTAAATACAAAGGATCTGTTACTCTATCTCGCTAGAATGATGGACAAGGAACTCTTCTAAATCTACGTTTACGTTTCTTTTTATTTGCCGTTTCATAGATGAGGCTCACTTCGTGAGATCCTCCCGTATTTGCCCAAATTTTGGATACCGTAATATCATAAGAATAAGCGAATTTGAATTTGTCTAGTTTAATTCCAGCTAAAACTACAATCGCGTCATTGTTGGCATTTTGATTAATCGTTTTAGAAACAGGGATTCCTCTATACCAAACTCCCATTAAAAAAGGCGAGTACTGAAAATAACCACCCAAATCAAGTTGTGTCCACTCGCGTTGAACTTTTAAATTACCTGAGAATGTAAGACTTGATTCTATCACACCTTTTCCTGTTGTTCTCAACGGGTAATTATAACCACCGTGAAGCGAGTGTCTCACAGATGAACGTTCCTCGTCATCCATCAAGCTTTCGTTCGGTCTGTTGATATGGTAAGCAGAATATCCGACCCAAAATTGATCACCATAAAACAACCCTCCTGTACATAAATCCATGTAGTAAGTATTGTCATAAACGGCACTGGTTTGAATACTGGAATTAGCTCCCGAAATCAATTGATCACCAAAAACCAATTTGGTGGGATCTACTCCCCTTTGAGAGAAAGCAATTCCTAACGATGGCTTAAATGCCAATTTCGGAGTAAATCGAACGGTATAGGAATAAGCTACACCTACGTTGGTATAACTCAATCCTGCACTACCCGCTTGATCTCTGTGCACATAAAAGCCAATTCCGCTATTTACCTGTTCTAAATTAAGATCTAAGCTTGCGGAAACAGACTGAAAAGTGCCTGAAACAGCTGGCCATTGATTTCTGTAAATCGCAGCAAAACGAGTTCCTTCGGTATTTCCTGTGAATGCTGGATTCAAATACAAAGGAGCTGCATAAAACTGACTATACTGTGGTTCTTGAGCTTGTGTGATTGTCACCAAACCAAGAACGAACGTTAAAAGGGTAAAGATCTTTCTCATCTGATTAAGGTTACATCTCCAACAAATACTTTTTCATCTCCATTTATAAAAGCCACTTCAGCCTTCCACACATAGGCATCTTGCTGACATAATTGACCTTTGTAATATCCATCCCATCCCTGAGCTTGGTCGTATGTCTCAAATACCATTTCTCCCCAGCGGTTGTATATCATTAAGTGATAATCATCTGCTCCAGTAATCATTGGGTGAAAAATGTCGTTATTGATTCTTCCCGGAGTATAATATCCACCAGTTGATCCACCATCAGTTGGTGTGAATGCGTTAGGAAATTGAACTTCTCCTTCAGCTAAAGCGATAATTGGCAAATCGAGAGTAAAAGTATCTGGACAATCAAACTCATTGTTTGCTATCAATGTGACATTGTACTCACCTGGAAGTTGATAATAGTAGTTCGGCAGTTGCTCGTTACTCGTGTTTCCATCTCCAAAGTCCCATGTCCACAATGTAGAATTGGAGCTTAGATTGAAAAACTGAACAGCTTCTCCAGGAACACTCACCTCATTGGGTTTTGCATCGAAGTAAGCTACAGCAGATTGGTTGACTACAACACTATCAACCTTTATCACAACGTCTTGCCCATTTGCTCCAATAGCAGTTAATCTCACCGTGTAAGTACCAGGTTGATAATAGGTGTAAGTTGGGTTTAACAAATTAGACATGTTGCCATCACCAAACTCCCACATATATTGCTGGGCATGCTCGCTTTGGTTTTCAAATGATATAGTTAGTGGAGCACAACCTTCACCACTTCCTACAAAAGCTGCAACAGGTGGCGGAGGTAATATTTCAATATTTCGCGATAAAGTATCTGAGCAGTAATCGTTTGAGATAGTAAGTACAATTGTGTAATCACCATCAGATGAATAAGTATGTGCCGATGGATATTGATTGGAAGAGTTTGTGCCATCTCCAAAATCCCAATTCCATTGCCAATTTCCAACAGTTTGATTGAGAACACTAACAGTTGCACTTGGGTAAACTTGAGTTACTGGCGTAACGTTAAAAGCTGCATTTGGCGTAGGATAAACCGTAATATTTTGCATCGCAGTATCTCTACATCCAAAATTAGAAAGCGCAAAAAGCTTGACTTGATATACTCCAAAAGTATTTCCACTGTAACTAAATGTCTCATCAGGATTTACTTGTGTTGAACCATTTCCATTTCCAAAATCCCAAGTGTAATGATGCGCACCCGAAGATTGATTTACAAAATCAGTTTCAAGCTCACTACAACCTATAGTATCACTCGTAAAAGCAGCAATTACTTCAGGATTAACAGTAATGATTTGCGAAGTGGTATCAGTACATCCATTCAATGTGGAAGCTACTAACGTAAGTGGATTTTGCTGAGGCGATGCAAGTTGATTTTGATACAAATGGCTGAAAGAAGGATTTGATGAAATACTAGAAGTACCGTCTCCAAATGTCCAGTAATACGAATTTGCGCCTGATGAATTGTTTTGTAATGTTACTTCAAAAGGAGAACATCCAGTTGTTGATGTGATGGCATACGCTGCAGTTGGCTTGGGATAAACCGTAATATTTGTAGTGTCTAATCCTATACAGCCATACTGAGATGTAGCAGTTAAAACGGTTTGGAAATTCTGATTGGAATAGGTGAAATTATGAAACACTTCAGTTGGATTTGAAAGGTTACTTGTATTTCCATTTCCAAAATCCCACTGATAGGTACTTGCTCCTTGAGTTGAGTTTGAGAAAGACAATACCAACGGATGACAACCATTGGTATCTGGTGAAATTTGCGCTTCAACTTCGGGATAGACTGTTATTGTATCTCTTGCTGTATCTGAACATCCCCAATTGTTTTGAACCAACAATTCAACGTAGTTATAAGTAACCGAATTCGACTTATTCAAATAAACATGAGTACCCACTTGAGCATTGGTTGAAAAACTTCCATCACCAAAGTTCCAGTTATAGACAGATCCCCCAGTTGAGTTATTGGTATAATTAACTGGCAAAGGAGAACATCCGTCTTGAATACTCGCTTGAAATTGAGCATCAGGTTTCGGATAAACCGTTATTTGAGATACTTGTGTATCGGCACATCCAAAAGCAGATGTAGCGAAAAATGTTGATTGATATACATTACCTTGAGTGGTGCTTTGTGCATGGTACGTATGAACTGGATTCTGAGTATTAGCAGAACCGCCATCACCAAAGGTCCAATTAAAGGTTGTAGCACCTGAACCAATCGCATTCCAAGGAAGAACAAAAGCTTCGCAACTAGCTGTATCTGCATTTATTTGATAATGAACTTCTGGATAGATAGATATCGTAGTATCAACCGTATCGATACACCCTTGAGTGGTTTCAACTAAAAGAGTTAGGTTGTTTTGCTGAGTTGCCGTACCACTATTTTGATACATGTGTTGGATGATAGCCGAAGAAGAAGTTGATGTATCTCCATCTCCGAAATACCAAGTATAAAAGTTAGCTCCTGTAGATTGATTTTCGATAGTTATTTGTGCAGGTGAACACGCTGCGTTTGTGTTGATCGATAATCCAGCTATTGGGTTTGGATAAACGATAACATCCTCATAAGTTGTATCTGAACAGCCAAAAGAAGAAGTGGCTATCAACTGCACATTATAAACTTGATTATTGGTTGTGTTATTGGTAAAAATGTGTGTAGGTTGCTGACCATTTGCAATGGTACCGTCACCAAAATCCCATTGATATTGAACTGCTCCCACTAAAGCTGGAAACGTTACCTCTAGAGGTGCACATCCAGAATCTGGAATAGAACTAAATGGAAAAATAGGCTCGGGATAAACGGTTACCAATTGATTAGAAGTATCAGTACATCCATTTGCAGAATAGGCCACTAATGAAGCATTGTAATTGGTAATAAACAGCGTTTGATTCTGATAGACGTGTGTTGGATGTGTAGCTGTACTTCCTGATGTATCACCAAAGTTCCATAAGTATTGGTTGGCTCCAATTGAACTATTCGTAAACGGAACCTCCATTGGTCCACAAGCTGGTGGTGCATTATAACTAAACTGTGATTGAGGAATTCCAAATACATCAATTACCTGACTTGAAGTATCTCTACAGCCAAAAGTTGACTCAGCAATCAAGTATGTGGTAAAGGTTGTATCTGTAGTTTGATTATTGAAATAGGTATGAACTGTATTGGTATCTGTACTAACCGAACTATCTCCAAAATTCCATTGGTAAGTTGCAGCTCCTGTTGAGTTGTTGGTGTAGTTAACTGTTAAAGGTGAGCATCCATTTGCAACATCAATTTGAAATGCTGAAACTGGTTTAGGCTCTACTATAAGTGTGTCAAGAATAGTATCAGCACAATTTGCTGTATTTACAATTAACTCGAAAGGATAACTCCCCGAAGCTGAATATGCATGTGTGGGATTTTGTATTGAGCTAGTGCCTCCATCTCCAAAACTCCAACTCCAATTTATAAGCGGATCTCCAGCTTGGGAAGTAGATAAATCTGTGAATTGAGCCACACTCTGTTGGCAAACATTATTGGGTAAAAATGCCGCTTGAGGTGATTCATAAACTTGCACCTGCTGAGTTTGAGAATCAACACATCCATTCGGATGCGTAACTTGTAAAGTTATATTGTAAGTACCTGAAGAACTGTAAAACTGAGAATTAGGAACTTGATTTGAATCTGTATTTCCATTTCCAAAATTCCAGTTCCACTGGTTTACATTCTGGGAGTTTTCAGTAAAATTAACCTCAATCGAGTCACATCCGCTATTAACATCTGTTTGAAATGAAGCTATTGGACTAGGTTCAACTACTAACGGAACATAGGCTGTATCTCTACAAGCAACAGAAGCTCCATTGATTCCAACTGCTAATCCAATTTGATAGGTTCCTTGGTTATTAAACGTTCTTGTTTTGTTTCCCGGTCCTTGATTCTGCCAACCATTTCCTTGATCATAATTCCAAACATACATATTGGCAGCACCAGTAGAGTTGTTGTAAAAAGTAACATTATCTCCAGCACAAATCGTGTCTTTGTTTGATGATAATGCAGCCGTTGGCGGAGGAACAACTTGTACAGTAATGTATGCCGTATCCTGACCACACATGTTGCTATCAATCATCATAATTGAATAACTTCCGATACCCGGAAAAGCTATGGTATGACCTGGTCTAACAGGCGGATCAAAAGGTTGCCAATTAATTATTGAATCATATCCTAAGCCCCAATAATCGCCTAAATTCCAATATTCATAACGTTGTTGCACATTACCTTGGGGCAGACAGTTTTTTTGTGTTGCATTGGTAAATGTTACCACTGTATCTGGGTAACAAAGCATTTGAGCTGATGCATTTATGGCTGCATCATCTACATCATAAATTTGAATCGGAGAAAATTGAGCTGATGTTGGACTACCAAAACTGCAGTAGTTTTCGGCAGTTAAGGTAACTGTAGTATTACAATTAACGGTGTATTTCTGGTATGTATGTGATAGAGTCTGACCAGCATTTCCTGGCCCAAAAGTCAGCGGAGGCGATCCATCACCAAAGTTCCAAGTAAAAGTAGTAGTTGGCGAAACATCAGTACTTGAATTGATAAAATCTAAAGGTGAAGGTGCGCAAGTTTGGGTTACGCCTCCCAATGGAATTTGAATGGATGCATTAACAGGTTCTTCTAGAACTGCAACTCCATTAATTACACAGCCCGTTGAAATATCTGTTATCGTAATGTTGAACGTATCAACTGTTGCAGTATAAGTATGCGTTTCGTAGTTAGGAGGCACCAATCCATTTCCTGAAGCATTGGGTGTACCGTCACCCCAGTTGATGGTGTATTGACCTAAAGCAGCAGTTGGCTGAACATAAATAGTTAAATCAGAACCTGAACAACCAATATAGTATGGGTTATTAGATGCCGTGCCCAAACCATCAACGATGGCTGGACATTGTCCATAGAGTAGGCTAAGAAATGAAGTGGGAATTGTTAGTAGAAATACTAATAGGATTCTCACAGCGTAATAGATTAAGGTTCAATGTTCTGACGCAAATAAACCTTATTCGTTGCACAGCCGCACTTAGTTTTCAATATATTATTCCGACACTAGACCACTAAACAAATATTCAACATCAAATATGATGTTACAAAGAATTATATTTGGTTAATATGAACTAATTCGGATTTGAAAATCTAGGATCGGTTAAGAAAGTCGTGTCTGTTAAAGTGTGTAAAAATGCCACTAGAGCTTGTTTATCATAATCTGAAAGGCCTAAAGAACCATTCACACGATTACTTTTTCTCATGAAGGGATCTACAGTTGGAAAAGACTGATCTACACCACTATTCTAAAACTCCACAACTTCTTCGAGAGTTTGAAATCTGCCATCGTGCATGTAAGGCCCTGTAACAGCAATATTTCGTAAAGTTGGGGCTTTAAACTTTGCAATATCGCCAAATGCTCCTGTTACTCGTGCTCTACCACTATCTTGAATAGTATGCTGAACACCATTATTATGAAAATCACTACTCATGAAATAGGGATATCCATGGCAATGGAAACAATCAGCAGCTTCTGAATTAAAAATGGCTTCACCTCTGATTTCTATCAATGATAATGTTGTTTCTCCCCTTCTGTGTTTATCGTATTTTGAATTTCCTGAAATAAGTGTTCGTTCAAATTGTGCGATTGCTTTCATTACATCAACTGAGTCTATTACATCAACTCCAAAAACAAACCTAAAATCAGAAACATACATTGAATCAGCATTTAACTTAGCAAGAACATCAGGCCAAGTTGAATTCATTTCAATTGGATTAACTACAGGATCATGAGCTTGATCTTCAAGTGTTAATTCTCTACCGTCCCAAAATAAATGCGTGTTGTAACCCAAATTAATGATCGCCATTGAGTTTCTAGTTCCAGCAATTCCATCAACTCCAACACTAACACTGTTGCCATGATCAGTAAAACCATACTCCTGACTGTGGCAAGAAGAACAACTTTGTGTATTATCTTTTGATAAAATCGGATCGTAAAACAGTTTTCTACCTAACTGAATCCCTTCATACGTAAGTGGGTTATCAGCAGGAATAATAACATCCTGAAAATTGCTTGGGATATCTAAAAAATAAGGTGTTGGCTCTGCATCATTTTCTGAGATAGTTTCGATTATTTGAGTATCTCTTTCACAAGCAATTAACATGAATAGCACAGCAAATGAAAATATGGATAAGTATGTTTTTGTGATCTTCATTATTCAGCAAATTTAGATGAAAAACTCCATGTTAAGCTAACGATAAAGCGATCGTTATTAGCCAGTTGAAAATCATTTAACGCTTCACTAACTGGCACAAAATAATTAGCAGCTAAGGCTAAGTTATTGTAAAATAAACGCACACCTGTATTTATATACGATACTTTACCTCCTGTGTTTGGAACTGTAGTTCTATTTTGAATGTCTCTTTCAGCTTGTTCGTGATAGATACCCACTTCAGGCATAAAAACAGTTTTACTACCTATCGGCTGCTGGTAAAACAATTTAATATCTGCACTCAAACCATTTGAAAATGCATAACCCATATTATTTTCACCATTGATTTTATAAAGCAAATTAGTTGATAGCCCTACGCGTTTATACTTGGCTAAATACTGGGCATTTATCATGAAATCAATACTTCCTGTTCCTAGTTGGTAATCTTCGTCAATAAACTCATCATCAATAAATTCTTTGTAAGATCCTGTCGGTAGCTTGATTCCCCCACCAACATTAAATCGCTGTCTGAAATTATTGTTAGCATCATACATAGAATTGTATACTTGATACAGTGCTAATGCAGAAATGTCTCCAATTCCCTGTGTTGATTGAGTAATTGTATCATTTTCACTGTACTCGTTGATGTGATAGGGCAAATTAACCATCAATTGTAACTTTTGAGTGAGGTAGAATTTACCCCAAAGATCAATAGTCTGAAACTGTTCCTTCACATACGTATCGTACGGATAATAGCCTTCAGCAACATGTGCCTGAGCACTAAGGAACCCTTGTTTAATAAGTGCTTCAGCACTTCTATATCTATAATTTAGTTGTAGTGAGTGTTTATAATCATTGGGATTGATTGTTAAATACATCGAGCATAAATCACATGCTTGAGATTTAAAACTAAACAAAATCAGTCCCACAAAAAGAAACCATTTTGTGCGCATAATTCAGCATTAAGAAAAAGAATAAATGAAATTTAGGCGGCTAAAGCTGAATTATCCCTGAGGTGGATGGAAGAAATCTTCAGGAAATCTA
>CAJWSQ010000122.1 GCA_913045895.1 uncultured Flavobacteriales bacterium
CAGGTATCACCATTTCAACTGTTAAAATCCATTCATCTTCAACAATTGGCTGCAAACTAACAATCTTAGGATTTAATGACATGACAAATAATATATTTGGGTTTACTCTACTACTTGCTTTTGAAGCATATCTTTAACCAACAAATCAGCAAAAACTTGCGCTTCAATTTCTAGGCTTTTGTAGTCAACAGTTTTTGTTTGACCAGCCCAAATTAAAGACTCAGTTTTCACATTAAAAAGATTAGACTGTAAGAAATATGTTGTGGTAGTAGTATAATATCCCTGTCCGTAAACAGTACCAACAGCATATCCGTAGTAATCGTAATAAGAACCTCTGTATGCAGATGGATACACATTACCGTAGTAACTAGGGTAATAGCCATAAGCTGGAGCTACAACACTAAGGCTAGAACCTTGGTGATATTCCTTGTCTTTTTCAATGTGGAATGCGTTCACAAACATCAATCCGTCAATTCCACTTTTTTCAATTTTCTGCCTAAAACCGTTTTTTATTTGATTAACAACGTTCGTGTCTTTTGCCATACCCATCAATTGCTTGGTCATTCCTGCTAATGGAAAGTCTGCATAACTTGGTTTGGCTGCAACTCCTTGCGCTTTTAACTTTTCTACCAACGCGTCTTCAAGTGTAACTCGGACCTGAGTATTTGGAAACATGGCCATAACCATGAGTTCCTTAAATTCTTGACTTTGTGTTTCAGGGTTTTTCCAAGCGCTTACCAAGCGAGTACTTGGCGAACAACTAAACAAGGCTATGAAAAGGAAGGCTAATGAGAAATAGGTTTTTGTTTTCATAGTTATAAAAATAGATTTATTTCACATTTAGCCATAAAAAAAGCTGCTCAATTGAGCAGCTTTCACATTTATTTTAAAGTCTATTTACAATGCCTTTAAAGCAGCATCATAGTCTGGCTCATCAACGGTTTCGGGCACTTGCTCCGTATATTTCACTTTACCTTCGGCATCAATTACTACAACACTTCTTGAGTGTAAATGTGCCAAAGGACCATCTTCCATTGTTAATCCGTAAGCTTTACCAAAGTCGCCAGTAGCAAAGTCTGAAAGTGTTTCTACGTTATCAATTCCTTCTGCTCCACAAAAACGGTTTTGTGCAAATGGTAAATCGCGAGATACACACAACACTTTAACACCATCTAGCTCAGCTGCTTTCTCATTGAATTTACGAACAGACATAGCACAAGTACCAGTATCAATACTTGGGAAAATGTTTAACAACACGGTTGACCCTTTATAATCTGCAAGTGTAGCTTTAGATAAATCGCCTTTTGTTAAGGTGAAATCTGGTGCTTGTTCGCCAACTTTAGGAAGTTGACCTACTGTATGAATATCGTTTCCTTTAAACTTTATAGTTGCCATAATTCTTGTTTGTTTATCAATCAAACGTATCAAAAAAGCTTTAGTTCAAATCTAATTTGAATGACTAAATCCTAACCATTTGGATTAACTCCAGCCTTTTCGGGAGGATATGCGTTAAACGTTCCCATTGCCTTAGCAATAACTACATTTCTGTTTGCGGCAACTATCTGACCTGAGGTGATAATGATGCGCTTTCCTTTTCGATCTACGCTCCCCTCGCCTACAAGCTGATCTCCTAAACGAGCCGGATTTAGGTAATTGATTTTAAACTCAACTGTTGAGACTAATTTATCGTCTTCGGCACTTGCACTAAGAGCAGCAACACCCAAAACACCATCCATCATTGCGGCAATCATACCACCATGAATTGCATTTGGAGTAGCCATGTGCTTATCTTGCACTTCCATTTTATAAACGATGTGACCAGGTTCAATAATGGTCATTTCCATATTGTGGTCAGCACCAAATTTATTCAGCTTATTATAGAGTTCTAAAATTTTATGCATGCCTACAAAAATAGATGTTCAGTTATAATTCGCATTTTTGAAACAGATTAATTGACATGGTTGAAAAGATTAAGGATTTTATAGAACACGAATTGTGGAAGCCAGATATCGATAAAAAGGGTAAATGGCACAGCATTCTATTCAGACAATTGCGCATAATTGTAATTGCTGTTAGAGGATTCATGGAGAATAAAATCCAAGAAAAAGCCTCGGCTTTAACTTTCTATACGCTTCTATCTGTTGTTCCAACATTAGCACTTGTTTTTGGTATTGCTAAGGGATTTGGATTGGAAGAACGTGTACATCAACTGTTGTTAGACAATCTTCAGAACAATCAAGAAATTTGGCAACAAGCAACAGAATTTAGCGACAATTTGCTAGACAATACACAAGGTGGATTGATTGCTGGTATTGGGGTCGTTATCTTGCTTTGGAGTGTGATGCAATTGCTCAGCAGCGTTGAGATGGCATTCAACGATATATGGGAAATAAAAAAAGGAAGATCCTTTACCAGAAAGGCAACCGATTACTTGGCAATGGTTGTTTTTGCTCCTATCCTATTGATTCTTGCAACCAGTTTAACGGTATTCATTAAATCTGAATTTGATGAACTTACTGAACAATTCGAACTGATTGGATTCTTTGGCCCTGTAGTTAATTTCTTCTTCAAGTTACTTCCGTATTTCTTCATTTGGGTATTGTTTACATTGCTTTACACCATCATGCCTAATACCCGCATAAAACTGGTTCCAGCCATTATTGGAGCTATTATCGCTGGAACAGGATTCCAACTTTTTGAGTGGGTTTACATTACACTACAAATTGGAGTAACGAGATATAATGCGATTTACGGTAGTTTTGCTGCACTTCCGCTATTCTTAATTTGGATGCAATACAGTTGGCTAATTGTATTGGTTGGTGCAGAAATCAGTTATGCCAATCAAAACGTAGAGAATTTCCAATACGAGGAGTTTCATGAAAAAGTGAGTCCAAGTATGTTTAACAAGCTCACAATCTATGTTTTGTATTTTATCATCAAAGAATTCTTAAACGATAATCCTTCTCAAACAGCAGATTCTATTCGGAGGGAAACAGGAATTCCGATTAGGGTAATTCGTCAGATATTATTCAAATTACATGAAGGTGGTTTTTTACTTGAAACCCCAACCAATGATGACAAAACAACGGCTTATGTTCCTGCTAAAGATGTCAACCAAATAAAATTGGCAGACGTCAATCAGATCATGAATAACATTGGAATTACAGAGCTTAATGTTACCAATCAGGCTGACTTCAACAAGGTTGAAAAACATCTAAAAGCACTCAACCAAATGATTGCAAATTCAGATCACAACATATTACTCAAAGACCTTTAATTGATGGATATATCTCAATTTGATCCTAAAACTCAAGATTATTTAATTGAAAAGTTAAATCCATTTTTAACTGATAACCGCAAAGATCTTTTCAATCGAATTTTAAGTTTTCGTACTCGCCACATGGTTGTTGTTGCTGAAGATATATTTCAAGAGCGCAATGCCGGAGCCATGATGCGTACCTGTGATTGTTTTGGGATTCAAGATTTCCATCTCATTGAAAATAAATACAGCAAAAAAGTAACTCACAGCATTGCTAAAGGTGCTGAAAAATGGATTACTAGAACCAACCACAAACGCGATGAGGAGAATACGCTTTCATGTATTCAAGATTTAAAATCAAAAGGTTATCGCATAGTAGCAACCACTCCACACACCAACGATCAAGAGCTATATGATTTTGACGTTACTCAACCTGCAGCATTCTTTTTTGGATCTGAAGATCCTGGAATAAGCGAAGTTGTTGAAGAACATGCCGATGAATTTTTACGAATCCCAATTTATGGATTTACAGAGAGTTACAATGTTTCTGTTGCTACAGCTTTAATTTTGCAACACGTAACTTATAAACTTCGCCAAAGTGATGTGAAATGGCAATTAAGTGATGATGATAAACGTGAACTTTATTTGGAGTGGGCTTTAAAAACCATTAAAAAAGCCGATATAATGGCTGAGAGTTTTTTAAAGGAATATCACGGTTAAACCAATTGCTTAATCTCATTCATTTTGCCCAATAACTCTTCTGTGTTTTGAGTCCCAATTAGCAAAGGTTTCTTGGTTTTCCGATAAACCATCAAGCCTGAATTTCCTGAGATAATTAATGCTCTTCCGTTTCCTTTAACACTTACGCGATAACCGTAACCTGCATATTCCTTGTATGCATCATAAGTTACCAACTCAATGCGTTCAATATCGCTCCAAGCAATAAACCGCTTACGCCATTGGAAAGGAATCAACTGAAAGTAAATTCCCTTATCTGTAACTTCTGTTTCTAGTTTTTGAAACGATACAATTACAGCAACAATCACAGTAAAAAGAGTTATGGTAAACAACCCAACATCTGGAGCTGGATGTTGTCCAAACGGTTCTCCAAGCACAAACTGCTGAAAACTTGCATAAAGCATAAAAAGTGCAACAGCTGATACAACTACAATAACCCAAACAACATTGAAGCGTTGCGATTCTTGATAAATTACCATCCTAATATCGAATTTAAGTCAAAATCTTTTAACGATTTTAAAAGCTGGTCGGCAATTGCAAATTGTGGCTTTTTATAATCTACCTCATCTGGAACAGCAATACATTTCATTTTAGCAGCTTTTGCAGCAACAACACCATGTAAAGAGTCTTCAAATACAACACAGTTTTCAGGGTTTGTATTCATCCAATGAGCAGCTGTAATGAAAACAGCCGGATGTGGTTTTCCGTAATCTTCTGTTTCAGCTGAACACCTAACACCTATCAGTTGATCTAAGTCCAACTTTTCCATAACAGCATCAATCAATCGCATTTGTGAAGACGATGCAATAGCCATTTTGTAACCTTCATTTTTCAACTGTTGAATCACCTCCATCACACCAGGCATCGGAACAGCATTTTCTCTTAATTCACGTTCCATTTCATCAACAATGTAGGTTGTCATTTCAGCTGTTGTCATTCCTTCCCATGGATGTTTCTCAAACCAATAATCAACTACCTCATCAATACGAAGTCCCATGGTTTGTTTGCAGTCATCTTCAGTTAAAGTTAAACCCACTTTTGCAAAGCAAGCTATCTCTACTTTTCTCCAAGTTGGTTCTGAATCGACAAGCAGACCATCCATGTCAAAAATCACGGCATTTATCATGCTTCAAAGATGTAAACAAATCAGGCTGATTCTCTTCTGTAAGACACAAAAAAATCCCGAAGCAATAGCCTCGGGATTCATCACATTCATCTTTGAAAATGAAGGGTCAAAAAATATCTTAACCAGTGTAAGGATTTCTAAAACTTGAACCAATAAATAAATTGGTATCGCTGTTTACACTTACAATGCGACTCAAATCTCTTTTGATGATTGAAACTTGACGGCTGGTTACCAATGAAACTGGAATTGAATGCTCAAAACGCTCACCATTTAATTTTTCATAAGTGATGATCAATTTTGAACCGTACCATCTATCAATCATTTTATAGTCTCTAATCTGATATTTAATGATTCCCAAATAGTTAGCATGCTTATCGTTGCTGTTGGCAAACATGCTAGATCTATCGATTTCAATTAAATCAGATTTTGAATCGTAACGAATGAAGAATTCTTTCGTTAACAACAACAATGCTGCTATGATAAAAAGAATCCCAATTCCAATGTGAAGCGGTAAAGCCATAAATTGTATGGGTGTGAAGCCTATTACAAGGAGGCTTAATCCTAAAACTGACAACACATAGAAAAGCGTTTTCAGGAACGGTTTTGTGTAAAAATTTGTTATTCGCATGGGGTTGAATTTTATAGCTTCGTCAAAATTAAATAATTTAACTATAGCCTCTTTTACTTTAACCATAAAAGCAAAAGAAAGTTTAAAATAAATTTATGTCTGCTTTACAAAACGAAATACCTCTAGCTGAGCGAATGCGTCCGACCGACTTTAGTAATTACGTTGGTCAGCAGCATTTAGTTGGTAGCGAGGGTGTTATTTTTCAAATGGTTAAACGCGGAACTATTCCGAGTATGATTTTTTGGGGGCCTCCAGGAATTGGCAAAACAACTTTGGCAGAAATTATTGCCGAACACGTTGACCGTCCATTTTTTCGGTTGAGTGCCATTCACTCTGGCGTGAAAGACATTCGAGAGGTGATTGAAAAATCACAAAAAGGCGGATTGTTTCAACAAGGTGGTCGCCCTATTTTGTTTGTAGACGAAATTCACCGTTTCTCAAAATCTCAACAAGACAGCTTACTTGGAGCTGTTGAAAAAGGGATTATCACCTTAATTGGTGCAACTACTGAAAACCCTTCTTTTGAGGTTATTCCCGCTTTGCTATCGCGCTGTCAGGTTTATACACTTGAAGCACTTGGCAAAGATGAATTGCTCGGTTTGCTAAAACATGCCATCGAAAACGATGACTATCTCAAGTCTAAAAAAATTGAGATAAAAGAAACAGAAGAACTACTACTATTTAGTGGTGGCGATGCCCGTAAGCTACTCAACACACTTGAGGTATTAATTCAAGCGGCAGACGGTCATAGTATAAGCATTACAAATCAATTTGTCAAGGAAATTCTCCAACAATCTACCATTGCGTATGACAAAACTGGAGAATTCCATTACGATATCATTTCTGCATTTATCAAATCTATTAGAGGAAGCGATCCAAATGGTGCTGTTTATTGGTTAGCCCGAATGGTTGATGGCGGTGAAGACCCTAAGTTCATTGCCCGAAGAATGCTAATACACGCATCTGAGGATATTGGTAATGCAAATCCTACTGCATTAATTATGGCAAACAACACATTTCAAGCTGTTCAAGCTATTGGATATCCAGAGTGTTCAATTATTTTATCTCAATGTGCTACATACTTGGCCTCTTCACCTAAAAGTAATGCTTCATATAAAGCTATCGGTACCGCTAAAATGGTAGTTAAAGAAACGGGGAATTTACCTGTTCCGCTGCATCTTCGAAATGCTCCAACTAAGTTGATGAAAGAATTGGGATATGGAGGTGAATACAAATATGCACATGATTATGAAGGCAATTTTGTAAATCAAGAATTCTTACCAGATGAATTACAAGGAACAAGACTATATGAGCCTGGAAACAACCCAAGAGAGAACCAGTTGAGACAATTTTTAAAGGATAGATGGTTGGATAAATACAACTATTAAAAGTAAAATAGTGTGGATATAATTACACATGTTTTAAACATTTATCGGTGTACCCTGTTTAGAATATAAATTCTATCTGCAATGAAAAAGTATTTATTATTATCACTATTTACACTAGCCTTAACACCAATCTTTGCCCAAAGTCCATTAGGCAGAGGTGGATCTCAATTTAACGCTGGCGTTGGTTTATCTGGATACGGGATTCCTGTATTTGTTGGTTTCGACTACGGTATTCATGAAGATGTAACCATAGGTGGTGATGTAACTTTTAGAACTTGGCGAGATCGATATTCTGGATACACGTGGCGTTACACAGGAATTGGGGTTTCAGTAAATGGTAACTACCACTTCAACACGTTATTGAACATTCCACAACAGTGGGATTTTTACGCTGGTCTTAACCTAGGATTTTACTTTTGGAATGTAAACGAACCAAACGATTTCCCAGGAAGGTATGATGAACCACTGGCATCAGGAGTTGGTTTGGGAGCACAAATTGGTGGTCGTTATTACTTCACCGATAGATTTGGTTTGCTGCTAGAACTTAATGGTGGTACTGGATTAACAGGTTGTAAGTTTGGTATTTCTTACAAATTGTAAGTTCACAACCTTAAAGATATTCATGAAAAACCCTGAGAGGACTCTCTAAGGGTTTCTTGTTTTAAAGTAATTTATCTAATGATGTAACTCCTGGTGTTCTTTCAACTGTAAAACCTTCACCGTAGAGCACTCCAATTTGCCTACCATACTCCAACGCTCTACCAACCGTAAAGTCTAAAAACTCTTTTGTAGAAATAGGTGAAACAGGATCTTCTGAATCATCTTCTGGATTAAAAAATTGAGTCTTGTACGCTTGAATTGATTTCATTTTCAAATCCCAATAATCCGAGATATCTACAATAAAATCAGGTTTTATATATCGGTCTTGAATGTAATGATAAACCGCTTTTGGCCTCCACTCTTCTTGACTTTCACCTTCCCAAGTTGTTTCTACTTTTCTCAAGCCAGAATAAAAACAAGCTTCTGAAATCAACTTCGATGCTCTACCATGATCTGGATGTCTATCACTTACAGAATTGCACAAAACAATCTCAGGTCTGAATCTTCTAATTTGTTCAATAGCTAATCGAACTGAAGCTTCATTATGTTCGAAGAAACCATCAGCTAAACCTAAATTATGACGAGCATGAATGCCCATAATTTTAGACGCTTCTATTGATTCCTGATCTCTTGTTTCAGCAGTTCCACGAGTACCTAACTCTCCACGAGTTAAATCTACAATGGCTACTTTTTTTCCTTGTTTTATATGACTAATTACTGTTCCAGAACAAGTTAGTTCAACATCATCTGGATGGGCAGCAAAGGCTAAAATATCTACTTTCATGATCTTATTTTTTGATC
>CAJWSQ010000123.1 GCA_913045895.1 uncultured Flavobacteriales bacterium
TACCGCATGACCAAAGGAACTGGTTGGTTAGAAATTATGGGATGTGGAATGGTTGATCCTGCTGTTTTGAAAAACTGTGGAATTGATCCAGAAAAATACAGTGGCTTTGCCTTTGGTATGGGAATGGAACGTATTGCAGCACAACGCTACGGAGTTGATGACATCCGTTTATTCTTAGAAAACGATGTTCGCTTCTTGAAGCAATTTAAAGGAGCATTCTAGTATACTCTGAATATGAAAAAAGCCCCATTGGAAATCCAAAGGGGCTTTTTTGTGAGCTTGTATTTTACTTAATACTTAAATTCTAATTTCAAATTTTCTCTCAAAGTTCTGGCTGGTATTCCGAAAGCAATACCTTCAATTCCATAGCCTTTAATCTTAGAGCTTACGATGCCTACAACTTCTCCTTGGGTGTTTAATATAGCTCCTCCACTATTTCCACCATTAACTGAAGCATCCGTTTGAATCAACGTGTTTCCATCATCACCTTTACGAATTCCTGAAACAATTCCTTTCGTGATACTTTGCCCTAAATCTTCAGCAGTTGGAGTTCCTATAGCATAAACGTCTTGAGCAAGCTCGGCATCACTATCACTAATAATAAATGGTGATAAACCGTTTGTGTCTACTTTAATTAATGCTAAATCGTGGAGCTTGCTTGATCTTACCACTTTAGCAATAGTCTTACTTCTATCATTAAATACAACATTTAAGCTGTCTGTATTTTGCGCTACAACATGATAATTGGTTACGATATACCCATCTTCACTGATAACAAACCCACTTCCATGACCTTCTTTAACAATAATGGTAACACTACCTTGTGTGCTTTCCGCTAAACGAGTAACTCGTTTTTTAGGTCTCTTAATTACAATTGGTTCAAACTCTTTTTCAACATCCTTCTGACTTCTGTCAATCATCATTTTTTGAACCTCGGAATTCTTCAAAAACTCGATCATCCCATTTTCAAGGGCATCTTTGATAGACATTTCAATCGCTTTGTCGAAACCATAATATGCAGCACTAAAGAAACCAGAACTTGACTCCGTATTAACCGTTAAAACTATATCATCATAGTAATCTAAAATTTCCCACTCCATTACAAAGCTGTACTTCATTGCTGGATAGTACATCTTCATTCCCGGTCTTTTGATGTAGTCTAAACTCATCTTATCAATGGAGGCATTTACCTTTAGATTATTGATATAGCTATTCTTTAAAACTTTATTTGTTGTGTCTATATAGCCTTGTTCCAGCAAAATCTCATTCAATAGACCTTCTAAATTTGTTTCAGAGATTTTTACGCCTTCATCTGCGTCATCATACTCAGCATCAGTAGTAGATTCTTTTTTTAAGTATTTGTTATAAGATAAAAACTGGCGATACGACATATCAGAACCATCAACATCTATCTCAACATTATTCAAATAAATCTCTTTTTCATCTTCTTGCTTTGTTGGCCACTTATTTAGCTCAACACCAGAGTAATCCCAATAACCATTGTATCTATATGCTTTTGGAAATACATCATAAAACATGGGATAGAGTAAAATCCCAAATGGAACGAAACTCAAAACTTTTAACGGTGAATTCCCCTTAAATGCCTGAATATCATATCGATCTTTATATCCTTCTTGTGAAAATACAAGCTGACGGGCTCCATACTTTCTCTCAATTAAATACTTCCCTTTTTTATTAGCAACAGCTGTATCTCCATCAACAACCAAAGTTTGACCTTCTTGTTTTTGAATAACAACACGCTGATTTTTAGAATTTAACATGGAAGCACAACTGGAAAAAAGTAGGATAGCAGGTAGAATAAATGCAATGGACTTTTTCATAAAACGAATAGACAATTTTGGTTAGGTATAATAGATGAGCCTCAATTATACAACACTTTTTTAACCTCACAATTGCTCGTTTTATGTAAATTGTGGCGTTAAAACCCTGTAAACTAACCATTATTAAAAAAGCTTTACTCTTCACAGTTCTCACTTTTTGCAGTTTAATTTCTTTCTCACAATGGAACAACCAAGATGATATGACCATTGGTGATGTGTATGATTTTGATATTGGAGATGTCTTTGAAAGTAGTTTCTCAATGGCTTATCAAAATTACAGCACAAGTGGCCGTAGTACAATTTTTGACAAAAAGGTTTATCAAGATTCTATCGTTTATAGTATTGAAACACAAAGCATAGTAAGAACTATTGAAATACAACCAGACGGCTTTGCCCTTCAAGTAAAACAATATAGTGTAGATTCTATAGAATACGTCTATAGAAATATTAATACCAGTGTTAAAGTGGCATTTCCAGATTTATGTATTGACTCCATTTTGATGCATTACAATTACGATACTAATGCAGTTGCTTTTGCTTACGATTCTACCTTCGACATAAGAGATGAATTTCAACTTTATCTACCCTCTAACCTAAGAATATATGGAGTTAGTTTTTATGACCAATTCGAAAACTCAAATGGCAGTTATTATGTTGAAGGACTAGGTAGCATTTACAGTTATGTTTCAAACGTTGGAGAATCAAGAATCCATAAACTATCATATTACAAAAAAAGCTACGGCTCTGAAGGCACACCTCACTTTTTCCCAACTGGTATAGATAATCCAAACGGTAAGCCCGCCAACCTACTGGTTTATCCCAACCCAGCTACTGCATTCATCAACATCAGAGATGTTTCTTTTCAAAAAGCTTATGCGTACCAGATCTTTAACTTGAGCGGACAGCTAGTGCAACAAGGAATATTGCAATCTGGTGAAGAACAAATCAGTATCCAGAATCTCAATTCTGGTATGTATTTGCTACACACCGAGAATCGAGATCAACCGGTTAAAATATTTATTCAATAACTCATTAATTACCTCTTATGAAAAAAGCTTTACTCTTTACAGTTCTCACTTTTTGTAGTCTATTCTCTTTCTCGCAATGGAACAACCAAGATGAAATGACCATTGGCGAACTGTATAACTTTGATGTTGGGGATATTCTAGAATTTACACGTCATGATTATGTAGTTCCAAATCATAAAACCGATTATATAAGACAAACTTATTACGGCAAAGAAATATACACTGACTCGATCGTATATCACATCGAAAATCAGTTTCTTAAAAGCTATATAAAGTACAATGACTTAGGACATCGTTATTACGAATACACCTTAACAGTTGACTCTATTACAAATACTTACACCCAGCTTAGTTCTATGATTGATATTGGTGAAGGCTCCTACTCATTAAATATAGATACACTCATTCGTTACCAATTTGGAAATGATACGGCTCTAGCACTACAGCAGATTGACACAAGCTACAACTATGTATATGAGCGTTTTCCAAACCTTCCAGATAGTCTTAAAGTCTTTGGCCTTTCAATGAATGGGTTTGAAAGTTCAAGTGATAATTTTTCAGTTGAAGGACTAGGATGGATAAGAACAGGATACAACTCTATTGAATCTGTTAATACTACTACCCTTATTTACTACAAAAAAAGCTACGGCTCTGAGGGCACACCTCATTTGTTCCCTACTGGTATAGATAATCCAAACGGCAAGCCCGCCAACTTATTGGTTTACCCCAATCCAGCAACCGAATTCATCAACATCAGAGATGTATCCTTTCAAAAAGCTTATGCGTACCAGATCTTTAACTTGAGCGGACAGCTAGTACAACAAGGAACATTGCAATCTGGTGAAGAACGAATCAGTATCCAGGATCTCAATTCTGGTATGTATTTGCTACATACCGAGAATCGAGATCAACCGGTTAAAATATTTGTGCAGTAATTACCAATCTAATTTGCCATCGCGCACCATTTTGGCGAAGTCTTTGGCAAAATAAGTTAAGATGCTATCGGCACCAGCTCTGCGAAGCGACATCAACGTTTCTGGCATAGCTCTTTCGTAGTCTAACCATCCGTTTTGGCAAGCTGCAATCAACATGGCACATTCGCCACTTACGTGATATGCCGCCACCGGAATGTTGAAGTTTTCTTTCAATTCATGAATCACATCCATGTAATGAACGGCTGGTTTTACCATCAAATAATCTGCTCCTTCCAAATAATCCAATTCGCCTTCTAGCAGTGCTTCGCGCTTGTTGGCTGGATCCATCTGATATGTCTTTTTATCTTTTGGAATATCAGCAGCTTCTTTGGGTGCAGAATCTAAAGCATCGCGGAACGGACCATAAAATGCACTGGCATATTTAGCCGTGTAACTCATGATGCTGGTATCTGTATGTCCCGCTAAATCCAATTCTGTACGCAAATACTCAATACGACCATCCATCATATCACTTGGACCAATGATATCAGCACCAGCATCGGCTTGAGCAACCGTCATTTTAGCTAAAATCTCAATGGTTTCATCGTTTAAGATTTTTCCACCTTCAACAATTCCATCATGTCCATCGGTACTATACGGATCCATAGCCACATCAGTCATAATGACCATTTCAGGGAAATTCTTTCTGATTTTAGCCAAAGCTCTCAAATAGAAATTCTCATCAGGATTGTAACTCGATGTTGCGTATTTATCTTTTTTATCATCAGGCATAGCTGGGAAAAAGTCGAAATGCTTAACCCCTAAATCCATACATTCTTCCAACTCTTGCATTACCGTATCAATACTCCAACGGTAGTTTCCTGGCATGGAAGGAACTTCTGATTTCACATTCTCACCATCCACTAAAAAGATGGGATATATTAAGTTTTCTACTCCTAAATGTGTCTCTCTTACTTGAGCTCTAACTGGAGCAGATTTACGATTTCTGCGCGGTCTTCTATTCATAGTCACATGGATGCTTTTTGAATCCTATCTTTGCGGCCACAAAGTTACACTTATTCGATACAGCATGCAGTCAATTGGCGTTATTGTTTGGAACTTCACTCCTGAAATTTTTCCCTCTATTTTTGAGAACATCGGCTTTAGCCCTAGATGGTACGGAGTACTGTTTGCGCTGGGTTTCGTAATTGGCTACCAACTGTTTTTAAAAATGCTGAAAGCTGAAAAACGTCCTGAAGAATGGATGGACAGCTTACTCATTTACACCATGATTGGAACCGTTTTGGGTGCGCGTTTAGGTCACGTTTTCTTCTACGATTGGGGTTATTACTCGCAACATCCAGCAGAAATTTTAATGACTTGGAAAGGTGGACTGGCTAGTCATGGTGCTGCAATTGGTATTATTTTAGCCATGTATCTGTGGAGTAAGAAAGTATCCAAACTCTCAATGTTGTGGGTTTTAGATCGCATTGTGGTTACTGTTGCATTGGCTGGATTTTTTATCAGAACGGGTAACTTTTTAAATTCTGAAATCATTGGAAAACCATCTACATTGCCATGGGCAGTTGTATTTCAACGTGTAGATTTAATCCCGAGACATCCATCGCAGATATATGAAGCATTGGCTTATATTCTCATTTTTGCCTTTCTGTTTTGGAGCTATTGGAAAAACAAGAAAGGCGAATACCAAGGTTGGCTATTCGGTATGTTCTTGATCTTGATTTTTGGATTCCGTTTTTCAATTGAATTCACCAAAGAAATTCAAAGTGCATTTGAAGCTGGAATGGCTTTAAACATGGGACAAATACTCAGTATTCCATTAGTGCTTACAGGTATCTATTTTGTAATTCGCAGTAAAAAGCATCATGACGAAAGATCTGGAATTGGCGCTCACTCCGCATGATGCGGCATCAGACAAAATCATAGAACAGCATGTTCGTCATTATTTAGGCGGAAATGCATCTTCATTAACCCATTGGGAAATTCGTAAACGCAGCATTGACGCACGTAAACGTCAGGTGTTGATTCGTTTGCGTATTAAAGCCTTTTTGGGCAATGAAGAACCTACTTTAGATTTTGAACCTGCCCAATATCCAGATGTTAGAAATGCTGAGCCCGTTCACATTATTGGTATGGGGCCAGCTGGGTTATTTGCTGCTCTTCGACTTATAGAATTAGGATATAAACCCATTGTTTTAGAACGCGGAAAAGACGTTAAAACCAGACGTAAAGATTTGAGTTTACTCAACTCGAAACACATCGTTAATCCCGATTCCAATTACTGTTTTGGTGAAGGTGGCGCTGGAACTTACTCCGATGGAAAATTGTACACACGCAGCAAAAAACGTGGCGATTTAGAGCGTATTCTGCATTTGCTTGTTCAATTTGGAGCTAGCAACGATATTTTGATTGATGCTCATCCACACATCGGAACCAACAAATTACCAAAGATCATTGCCCTCATTCGTGAGCAAATTATTGAAGCTGGTGGCGAAGTTTTGTTTGATACCCGCATGACAGATATCGAAGTAGAATTTGGTCAAGTAAAGAACATCACCACACAAAATGGCGATAAACTCACTTGCAAGCATTTGATTTTAGCCACCGGACATTCTGCTCGAGACATTTTTGAATTGTTGCACAAACGCGATATTTTAATTGAAGCCAAGCCGTTTGCCATGGGCGTTCGTATTGAGCATCCACAGCGATTGATTGATAGCATTCAATACCATTGTGGTTTAGATCGTGGTAAATATTTACCAGCTGCTAGCTATGCTTTGGTTGAGCAAGTACAAGGCAGAGGCGTTTATTCTTTCTGTATGTGCCCGGGCGGACATATCGTGCCATCAGCTACAGCACCAGGTGAAGTTGTGGTAAACGGAATGAGTACTTCAACTCGCAGTTCGCGCTTTGCGAATTCGGGAATGGTAGTTTCTGTTGAAGAACAAGATTGGCAGAAATACAAAGAATTTGGTCCGCTTGCCGCCATGAAGTTGCAACAAGAAGTTGAGCAATTGGCTTATCAAATGGGAGGTGAATCTCAAACCGCTCCAGCACAACGCATGGTTGATTTTTCTACTGGAAAAGTTTCATCAGACCTCAACAATTGCAGTTACATCCCAGGCATTAAAAGTGCACCACTGCACCAAAGCATGCCGAGTTTCTTAGCAACCAGGTTACAGCAAGGCTTTATAGCCTTCGGTAAAAAAATGAAAGGCTACTACACCAACGAGGCTCAAGTATTGGCAGTAGAATCTAGAACATCATCACCGGTTCGTATTCCAAGAGATAAAACCTCTTTGGAACATCCACAGGTTAAAGGATTATATCCATGTGGAGAGGGGGCTGGCTACGCTGGTGGAATTATTTCTGCTGCCATGGATGGTGAACGAGTAGCCATGGCCATTTTGGCAAAAGCCAAAGGTTAAACTACAGGCTTCATCAGTTTTTCAGCTAAACCTTTAATGATTTCTGGCTTGATGGGTTTAACACAATATTCAACTACGTGCGAATAGGTTAAACTCTTTGCTGTGTCTTCTGAGCTGGTACTAGATGTAATAATGGCAACAGGATGTTTGTGAGAAACATCAACCATTTTATCTAAAAATTCCCATCCGTTTAAAACAGGCATCTGCAAATCCAATAAAATCAAATCGGGGTTGATGGTAGGAAGCTGTTCAAAAGCATGAACTGGATCTGTAAATTCAATGATTTCGCAATCTAATCCACTTAATCCGATTACTTTTTTATTGATGAAATTGGAAATCTCCTGATCATCTACCAATACGATTTTCAACGTTTTCATATTTCTAAATCTTCACTAATCTCATTTAAACTCTTCTCAATCACCATTTGTAAAGCCTTATCTAAATCTTGGGCTGATGTCTGAATCTTAACTAAAAGATCTTCTTTCAATTCTTTTTCAGAAACGTGTTCTGCTAATTGAATCAAACCCATAACTCTACTCAATGGTTCGCGAACTTTGTGCGCATTCAAGACGGATAATCTTCGCAATTGTTTGTTTTGCATCCTAATTTTTTCCGTGCGCTCTTCTATAATTAATTGCTGATCGTTGATAATTTGGTTGATTCGCTCATTTTTAACCTGAACGAGATTTAACGCTTGATACAGCTGAGCATTCTTATCTTCCAGCTCTTTTTTGGCATTGATTTCAGCAAACTTCAACGTGAAAACATCAATCACCAAACGCAAAATTTCTACTTGCTTAACGGTGAAGGCATTTTCAGAATCAGCTATTAAAGTGGTGATTGTGGTTAGGTTATCATAGGTGAAAGCCCATCCCCAAATTTTGGCATCTTTAACTTCGATACCACTCAAATCAAGTACATCGTTTGAGCTGTAATCTCGACAAAAAGGAATCTGTTTATCCAATAATTCCGATTCAAAATCGAGTAAATCTTGATTCCAGTATGGGAGATCAATCTTTTTTGCTGTGGGAAATGCTGATGTATAATGACCTCGCTTATCAACTATTGTAACCCGCATGGCTACAAAGTTGAAAAGCAATTTTAAATATTGGCCTGTGTGTTTTACCAGTTTCTCGTGCGTGGAAACTTCACTTACCTTGCGCGATAACTTCGAAAACGACTCAAACGCTACTCGATAAGTAGCTTTAGAAACATCTAATGTCATGCTTCTACTTCAACCAATTCGTTGTCAATTTTAATTCCTGAAATATCGGCAATGGTGTTTAGCATATTCACTA
>CAJWSQ010000124.1 GCA_913045895.1 uncultured Flavobacteriales bacterium
GGTTCTGCAAACTCAAAGAAGACAATCCCTACGCAACTTTCGCATGATTTTTCTGTGACTTGCTCATTGAAAAACGGTAGATACAACATTACACTTGAAGCGCTCAATTTCACTGACGCATTGCTTTACGATAATTACAGTTTACAAAAACCAGGAAGAAGTTTCTCTGCTAAATTCAGATACTTCTTCATCAAAATGAAATAATTAACAATCAACATATTACGTTATGCTAATACATTCTAAAAACGTGAGTAAATTTTTGTCGATGATCCTTATTGCTGGATTAACGACTGCAATTTCTTCTTGTAGAAACGATGACGAAGATCCCGTTGAACCATTAACTTCTTCTCAGCAATTCTTTTTGTCTGCAAGTGGCGAGTCTGCTGAATATGTACTCACAACTGATAATTTAGAAAGTGGTGATTTATCAATTGCTGGTCAAGGAGAAGAACTTGAATTATCTGGATATACATGGATTTTTAACGATGAGCCTTCAGTTGCTGTTGGTTTGGTTTACCAACAAGGCGATCCTGGAATTGGTTTAGGTTACCATTTAGGCACTGACAACACACTTCAATCAATCGGTAGTTTCCAAATCTCATCTCGATTTACATCATACGGATTTTTCGAAAATTCAGCGATCACGTTGGTTGGTGGACAAACTCCTGCTGATGCAAACGGAAATGCGTTAACGCTTCCTAACGGAGATCCTAGAACTGATGCTGTAACATTTAGCAAAATTGACTTGCTAAACGGGATGACTTTAACAGAGCACTCTATTCAAACATTAAACATTACTGGAAACGGTGAACAAGCAACATTCTCAGGAATTGTTGACATGGGTAACGGCACTTTCTTAACAGGAATGGTACTTTCTCAAGCAAGAGACGAAAGCGAAGAAGGTGGTAGCAGTACTGGTTACGTTAATTATCCTGATAGCTGTTGGGTTGGTGTTTTAGATCAAAACTTCAACGTAATAGACATTATTGGTTCTGATCGTATCAGCTTTTCTTCTGGTCGTTTTAGATCAAGATACTACTCACAAATTGCTAAAGACGATGCCGGAAATGCTTACGTTTTCTCTGGTTCATTTGATGAAAACACAACAAAACCTTGTGGAGCATTAAGAATCAATGCAGGTACAACTAGCTTTGATGATGGTTATTATTTCGATATCGAAAGCTTATCAAGCGGATACCACTTCAAAAGAGTATGGCACATTACAGGTGATTATTTCATGTTAGAATTCTACAACGATATTACACCAACTTCAAGAGGTGCATCAACGCGTTATGGTATAGTTAACATGGTAAACAGATCATTCAATTGGGTTTCTGGAGATTTCCCTTCATACGATCAAATTGTTTCAACTGGCGAGCCAATGGCGTATAATGGAAGAATGTACTTCCCTGTTTCAATTGAAACAGAATACCCAACTATTTACATCATCAACCCTGAAACTGCAGTAGCAGAAAAAGGAATTTCAGTAAACTGTACATCTTTAAATGGTGTAGGTTTGTTAAGAAGATAAACAACACATTTTAAAAGTGTCGGATCCTTAAAATCCGACACTTTTTTATGACACAATACAATTTCCATGAAAAAGCAATTGTCAACCTTATTTCTGTTCATCGGACTGATTTTCAGCACTACTCTATCGGCACAGAAAAATCCATTTCTCGAAAGAAATTTTTGGAACTCAAAACCTGCTATTGAAGAAATTCAGCAGTTAATTGATCAAGGTAATGATCCAGCTGCTTTCAACAACAGGCATTTTGATCCTGTAGTGATGGCCATTTTTGCTGGTAATCCAGTATCAACACTGGAGTTTTTATTGAATCAAGAAGGCAATTCTGTAGACAAGAAAACACACGATGCCAGAACTTATTTGTTTTGGGCTGCTTACCGTAAAGATGCTGAAGCAATGGCCTTTTTAATTGATAAAGGCTCAGATGTAAACGCAGTTGACGATCATGGATTAACAGTTATTCAATTTGCTGCAAATGGTGGTTTGGATAATCCTGAATTGTATGAAATGTTAATTGATGCTGGCGCTGATATTAATCAAGAAAACGATCATGGTGCTACCGTTTTATTATTGGCTGCTCCAAGCGTAAAAAACCTAGAAATTTTCGATTACTTCAAATCAAAAGAATTGGATTTAAATGCCGTTGATGAAGACGGAAACAATGCATTCTTTTACGCTTCTAAGTCTGGAAGAATTGAAATCTTAGACTGGTTGATTGAACACGATGTTGAATACAACTACACCAATGAACTAGGCGAAACGCCATTTTTCGCTGCAGCTAGCGGTACACGTAGCGGTTCTGCTCCTATAGAGACATTCAAGTATCTCGAGGAAAAAGAAATTCCTGTTAATGTTACCTCTGAAGAAGGCAAAACGCCATTATTAATTGCTGCTCAAAGAACAAAAGACATTCGGGTTTTAGAGTTTTTAATTGAAAGAGGGCTAAACCCAAATGATGTTGACAAAGCTGGAAACAACGCTTTGATTTTAGCTGCTGAAAGAAGTGCTTTAGACAACATTAAAATGTTGATTGGAAAAACCAAAGACATCAATCACGCTAATGAAGAAGGCCAAACAGCATTGAGTTTTGCTGTAAAAGGTAATAGCGTTGAGGCCATTCGATTGTTGCTAAATGCTGGTGCTAAAACCAATGTGGTTGATAAAGATGGTAATACTCTGGTTTACTATTTTGTTGAATCTGTAAATCCTTATTCGGAGGAATCATTTGACCATGATAAGATGAAGATTTTATTGAGCAAGGATGTTAATTTCAAAAAGACACAAGCTAATGGAAATACTTTCCTTCATCTTGCTGTACAAAACGGAAATCCTGGTTTGGTTAATGCGGCAATCAAACAAGGAGTTAAGATCGATGCACTAAACAATGATGAAATGACTGCATTGCAATTGGCTGCGCTGCAAGCCAAAAATGTTAAAGTATTACTTATGCTTGTTGAAAGTGGCGCTGATAAATCAATTAAAACCACCTTTGGTGAAACAGCCTACGATTTAGCATCTGAAAATGAATTGCTCAAAAAGCAAAATGTTGATTTAGAATTTTTAAAACCATGAAAAAAGCAGCTCGTTCATTAGTTGTTATTGCTTGCTCACTTTCTCTTTTATTGGTGAGTGCATCTTTTGGATTTGCTCCAAAAGAAACATCTGTAAAATGCCTCATTCAATTGGCCAACTACAGTGGCGAAGGTGCTTATGTGGTTGTTTCGTTAATTAATCCCAACGGAGAATACGAACAAACACTTTACGTTCAAGGGCAAGAAGAAAAATGGTATCACGATTTACCAAGTTGGTGGAACAGCATTGGTAAAAGTGCTCAATTAGATGGAATAACTGGAGCAACTACTGGTTCTGGTGGTAGAGATTTAGCAGTACTTTCAATTGATGATTCTAAAATCAACAAAGGATACAAACTCAGATTTGAAACTTCTGTTGAAGACAAAGGTTATCATGAAACAGATGTTGAGTTTGAGCTCAACTCTGATAACTTGAACGGTAAATTTGAAGGCACCGGATTTATCAGATATGTTCGCTTAATGCAACAATAGACATTCACGTATATGTTGATTTCAATATGGAGATATAGCCACTTAACTTTGGCTGTATCTTCTTTTTTGTTTCTAATCATCGCTTCCGTTACTGGGCTTATTCTCGCTTTTGAACCAGTAACCGATAATTTGGAATTAGCCTCAGTTCCAACTGGAAAAAATGTTCCGCTCACTGAAACCCTAATTGCACTTCAAAATCAGTATGATGAAGTACTCGATTTGAAAGTCGATCAAAATGATTTTGTGATTGCTTCTGTTATTTCAGAAGACGGAATGGGTGAGTTTTACATTGATCCAAAATCTGCTGAAAAAGCTGGAGAAATAACTGAAAGAGCCGCCATTTATGAATGGTGTACCAACTTTCATCGCTCGTTGTTATTAAAATCGACTGGTAGAGTTATTGTTGGATTTGTGTCTTTTTTGCTTTCGCTTATTACTGTTACTGGCATTATTCTGATTATCAAAAGACAGCAAGGCATTAGGCATTTCTTCAATCAAATTATCAAAGACAATTTCTACCAACATGCTCACACGTATTTAGGTAGATTGTTTCTTATTCCAATTCTCATTATCGCGCTATCGGGTGTTTACCTTTCACTTGCTCGTTTTGAAATTATTCCACCAGCTGAAGTCGAAAATCCCAACATCGATTTCGATCATATTTCCATTTTACCTAAAAGGGATTTAACTGATTTCCCTGCGTTTCAAAACATCACTTTAGATCAAGTAGTTTCGGTTGAATTTCCTTTTTCTAGCGATCCTGAAGATTATTACACCATCAAACTTCACGATAGAGAAATTCGTGTCAATCAAATTACGGGTGAAGAATTGAGTTTGGTGAACTCCCCTATTGTTCAGCTACTTTCTGATTGGAGTTTAACCCTTCACACCGGACAAGGAAATCCGTATTGGGCAATTGTTTTGGGACTTTCATCAATCAGCATTCTCTTTTTTATTCTTTCTGGTTTTACCATCACTTTAAAGAGAAGAAAGCATCAAATCAAGAACAAATACAAGGCTGAAGAATCTGAAATAATCATCTTAATCGGCTCTGAGTCAGGAAGCACAACTGGTTTTGCAAAACTGTTTCATCAGCATTTATTAAACGCTGGCTACAAATCGTATTTAGATGTTTTAAATAAATACACAGCCTACAACAACATGCAGCAATTGGTAGTTTTTACTGCAACTTATGGACTTGGAGAAGCTCCTGCCAATGCTAAATTGTTTGAGTCTGCTTTTACTTCATTACCACCACAAAATCCATTTACGTTTTCTGTTGTTGGGTTTGGTTCGCATGCTTACGCAGATTTTTGTCAATATGCGAAAGATGTAGACCTAATGCTTGATCAAAATCCGGATAGCAAACGATTAACGGAACTTCATACCATCAATGGAAAATCTTGGGAATCATTTACTCGATGGATTTCAGACTGGGAAAAACAGATGAATATTGATCTTCAAATGCCTCGAAAGAATCCGTTTGAAGTTAGAAAAGACAAAGCCAATAGCTACGAAGTTTTAAGTAAATCTGAATTGTTTGGTTTCGAGAATCAAACATTCACCATCACATTAAAAAGACCCAATTCTAAAAAAGCAATTGCTGGAGATTTATTGGGAATCTTCCCACCAAATGATCCTAATGAACGACTCTACTCGGTTGGACTGGATGAGGACGGTAACATTTTGCTAAGCGTTAAAATTCACAAAAACGGGGTTTGCACCAATTATTTGAATGCGTTGAATACTGGAAATTCCATTCAAGCGATTTCAGTAAAAAACAATGATTTCCATTTCCCAAAGAACAATAAGCCTGTTCTGATGATAGCAACTGGAACAGGAATTGCACCTTTTCTAGGAATGCTCGAGCAAAACAAAAACAACGAAACAACACTCTTTTGGGGAGCTAAAAACGAGTTGGATTTATCGGGTTATCAACCAACTATTAACCGACTAATTGCCAATAAAAAACTGTCTACTTTTAAAACTACATACTCCAGAGCTAGCGCTCCAATAACTTATGTGCAAGATCACCTTGCCGCAGAATCAAAATATGTAGTTGATTTACTTCAAAACAAGGGAACGATACTGATTTGTGGTTCAATTCACATGCAACAAGGAGTAACTGAATTACTACAAAATATCTGTTCTACAAATGGATTGAAGCCGTTGAATCATTACATCAACAAAGGACAAGTTAGAATGGATTGCTACTAAAAAAAGCCGAAGATTTCTCCTCGGCTTCTAATCATTCTATAATGTGTCAGCTTATTTCGACTTGAATTGGCTGATGAAAGATTTTGTAAAATCAGAAGTCACTAAGTTTCCACTGATTTGTGCACGCTCAGCTAATAACTCATCCCAATGATCAGTTCCTTGCCAGAACATTTTTTTCATCTGTGCCATAGATTCTGGATTGCTAGCGATTAATTTATCAGCTAATTCCATCACTGCTTGATCCATTTCTTCAACTGAATCAAACACTTGGTGATACAATCCTTTAGCTTCAGCAAACTCTACACTGTGGAATTCAGAAGCATTGATTCCCATTTGAGAAACTGCTGAAACACCCATTTTACGCTCAATGGCTGGTGTTACCACAAATGGTCCAATACCAACTGCCAACTCACTTAATTTGATTGAAGCGAATTTGGTTGCAAAACAATAATCGGTTGACGCTGCAACACCAATTCCACCACCAACTGCTTTTCCTTGAACTCTACCTAAAATGAATTTAGGTGCTTTACGCATCGCGTTGATTACGTTAGCGAAGCCCATGAAAAAGGCTTTTCCTGTAACCACATCTTCAATAGCTAAAAGTTCATCAAAGCTAGCTCCTGCACAGAAAGTACGATCTCCACCGCTTTTCAAAAGGATCACTTTTACGTCATCGTTTTCTCCGGCTTTTGTGATTTCTTGAGCTAACTCAGCCAAAATTGCTCCTGGTAATGAGTTTTGTTTCGGGTGAAAAAATTCTATCTCTAATAATCCTTCTTTGATGAAGGTTGATTTTACATATCCGTTTTCCATATCTGAAAAATCTTCTGTTTTTGTTTTGGATGCCCAATATTACAAACCAAAAAGGCACAATAGAAAATTCTGTTGTGCCTTTTGTGGTTCAATATTCAATTATAACAATCCGAATTGCTCAAAGTGATGTTGGAAGTGTTTTTGACAATACAACTTCCACTCATAACGAGACAAGTGTCCGAAAACCAAGTTAGTAGCTGTGTACTCTGGGTTTTCTTTAAACTTCTCATCCATTTCTTTCAAGCTCTTGATCAATGCTTCTTTGGCAGCATCAAGCGATTCAAATCGCAAGTCTTCCAATTCGCCTTTTTTCAAGATTTCAAGATCGTGATTCTTTGGCATTTTGAAGTAGTTGTACAAACTCTCATTCCATTTTTCTAAGTGAGCTTCAGGAGTAATCATATCCATTTGGATGTTGCCCAAAGCAATCTGATTCAAGTACTCAATATGCTCAACCATGTGCTGTGGAGTCATAATTCCCCAATTCGCTTTAGTTTCTTCCGTTAATCCTAACAGCAACTCTTCTACTTTCTCAACCGAGTAATCGAAGAATGGAGATTTCTTTTGAACCAACGTCAAAATAGTTGCGAATGCTACCAACTCATTCTCTTGATCGAATAGCTCAACAAACCATTTTACAACACCTGAAGGATGCTCTTTTCCTTTGCTATCGCGATCTACTTTTTCTTTACAAGTCAAGCGAACCTGAATGGTATCATCATGATAAATTGGACGTAAGAAACGACATTCATCAATACCATAATTCGCTCCAACAGGACCTTTAGCCGGACTCACAAACAAACCTGCAGCAGCAGCTAACAAGAAGTAACCGTGAGCAGCACGTTTTTCAAAAATGGTTCCGTCTAATGATGTAATATCAGTGTGGGCATAGAATACATCCCACGTTAAGTTCGCGAAGTTTTGAATATCCGAATCAGTAATAGTACGCTTGTGCGTAGTTAAAGACATTCCTGGTTGGATATCTTCAAAATGATAACGGAACGGATGTTTATCTGTCTCAATCACTTTTGCATTTGGCTGGTAAATTCCAGAAACTGCTGTCAACGTAGTTGGAGTTCCTTGAACCGCACAACGCTGCATGTAGTGTTTTACACCACGCATTCCACCCATTTCTTCACCACCACCGGCACGACCTGGCCCACCGTGAGTCAATGAAGGAAGCGGAGAACCGTGACCCGTATTTTCTTTACCGTTTTCGCGATTCAATACTAAAATACGACCGTGATGTGTAGCTGCTTCTAACACATAATCACGAGCGATATTATCATCGAAAGTTGTGATTGAACTAACCAATGAGCCTTTACCCATCTGTGCCAATTCAACCGCTTGATCGATGCCTTTATAAGGCATGATTGTACTCACCGGACCAAATGCTTCGATCTCGTGAACACCTGTATTTTTAAATGGATCATTTTCAAGAAGAACGATCGGGCTTAAGAATGCTCCTTTTTCAGCATCAGCTCCTAAAAGCTCTACTGAATCTAAGCTTCCGTATACCATTTCAGCTGTTTTAGCCAATTCAGATACACGACCTCTTACCTCTTCTACTTGGCTTTTACTAGCCAAAGCACCCATGCGAACACCTTTGGTTGTTGGATCACCGATTGCAACACGACCCAACTCTTTACCCAATGCAATTTGAACGTCTTCTACCAAGTTTTCTGGTACAATAACTCTACGAATTGCCGTACACTTCTGACCACTTTTGGTAGTCATTTCTTTGCGTACTTCTTTGATAAATAAGTTGAATTCAGGAGTTCCAGGAACCGCGTCTTCACCTAAAATAGAGCAATTCAAACTATCTGCTTCCATGTTGAATGGAACAGCTTCGTTGATGATGCGTTGGTGTCATTTCAACATTC
>CAJWSQ010000125.1 GCA_913045895.1 uncultured Flavobacteriales bacterium
AAATGGCTATTTTATCATCTTTAATAATTTCAATCTCGCTTTGGTCAAACACGATGTTATCCATTGCTTGACGAACCATTTCGTTTTTGGTATGGAAAACGCTAAAATCTTCAATTTTCCCTCCTAGCTTCTGAAAAGCAGCTGCATTGGTTTGTATGGGATTTACCGTACTCATACGAAGTAGCTTACTCGCCAACTCACCAGAGTAAATAATTGCTCCTGTATTACTGATAAGAAGCATATTTTCGAGATTGTATTCTTTTAAATTTTCAATCGACTTTTCAAGCGGATACTCGCAAAACGTCCAACCATAAACCAAACTATCATATACTAGTGTTCTGGCACACGTGTATGTCCACATTTGCTTTATTGGGTCTATTCTAAAATCGCGATTCCAAGCCGAATAGGTTACCAGAGTATCCTCTTTCATAAAAGGCTCATAAAATAATCGAATAGCTTTCCTTTCAATAGGATCAATTAAAGTATCAAATCTTGGATGAATTCGAGCCCAGCCATTTTTTGAAATGAGTGTTGAATACACCGATTTGTTTCTGTTGCTTGTTGGTTTATACCAAAGTGTATCAACTGCTGGAGCTATTAAATTTAAGGTGTCTAAGTACGGTGCATACATATCTGTATCCCATAACTGAAACTGAATACCCGGAATGTAGTTTGCGGATAACGAATCGTTTTTGAGGTAGGCTTTCCATTTAAACATGGTTGAATCAGCCATATAAAGCGATTCTATGTATTTATCTGTTGCTTTAAAGTGCTCTTTTTTAACCAATACAAACTGTACGTTGTAGTCATATGCTGCTCGCTTTAAAGCATTTCCTTCCACCTCAAAGTTGGGTACAATTGCTTCTTTACACGATGGTAAAAGCAGAATAGCAAAAAGCAGATATGTAAGGAGTAATTTCAAGACAACGGTTTAGGTTAATTCAGATTTGGATTAATTGCTTAAAACAAATACTTTCAGGCACAAATTCAACAATACTTATGCCATGCGCACGAAACTAATACAATTCATTGTTTTACTTACACTTACTGCTATACAACCTGTTTTAGGTTTCTCCCAAAAAGAGAAAAAAGACAGTAATGAGTACCTTTTTAACGATTTAATCCGCTTAGATGCAACTCCAATCATCAGTCAAGATATCACAGGAACTTGCTGGAGTTTCTCTACTACTTCGTTTTTAGAATCTGAAATCATCCGATTAGGTCACGCTCCTGTTGATTTGAGTGAGATGTATAACGTACATCAGATTTATCAGGAAAAAGCACAGAATTTTGTTCGTAGACAAGGTAGAACTCAATTTGGCGAAGGAAGTTTGAGTCACGATGTAATTTTAGCTTACAAGAAATATGGTGCAATGCCTCAATCAGCCTACTCGGGTAAAAATTATGATGGAGAAAAGTACATTCACGCAGAGCTTGACAATGTTTTATCTGGCGTTGTTGAGGCTGTGGTTGAGAACAAAAACAAATCTCTTTCTACTGCTTGGTTCCCAGCATACACAAGTGTGTTAGATTCTTACATGGGTGCTGTTCCTGAAAAGTTCAACTTCGATGGTAAATCGTATTCACCTGAGTCATTTGCTGAGTCTCTTCCTATCAATCCAGATGATTACGTTACAATCACCAGTTTTACACATCATCCTTTCTATTCATCATTTATTCTTGAAGTTCCTGACAACTGGTCTAACGGCACCTATTACAACGTGCCTCTGAATGAATTTATTCAGGTTATAGACCAAGCCCTTGAAAACGGATATACCTTAGCTTGGGATGCTGATGTAAGTGAAAAAACTTGGAATAGAAAATCAGGTGTTGCCCTAATTCCTGCTACTGATTATTCAGATATGAGTTCAGAAGAAAAGGCTAAAGTGGGTGTTGAGTTAATGGATGAGAAAGAAATTACTCAGGAATATAGACAAGAGTTGTTTGACAACTATCAAACTACTGACGATCACTTAATGCACATCATTGGTAAAGGACGTGACCAAGAAAACAAGCCTTATTACATCGTAAAAAACTCTTGGGGGACAAAAGCTGGAATTGAAGGATATCAATACGTTTCACTTCCATACATGCAATTGAAAAGTATTGCAGTAATGGTACACAAAGACGCTATTCCTAGCAGCTTGAAAAAGAAATTTAACTGGTAGCAGCTACAATAGTGATGGTTTCGCCTTCACACTCTACTACATCACCTACTACCAATTTTTTGCGTTTGCGAAGTTCTGTTTCATTGTTAACCAGAACAATACCTTCGTCTACCAATTCTTTGGCGTGACCACCAGTTTCTGCTATACCAATCAGCTTCAAAAGTTTTATTAGTTCGATATACTCGTTGCTCAATTCAAATTCCATACGTTTGATTTATGAATGTAAGTGGAAACCTGCGCAAGATGCGTACTTCTTTTCAATCTGGAAACGAAGTTCAATATTTTCTGAATACTGAAGATGGTGAAATCAACTTGAATGATTTTATTGAAAAACCATTTACCATGCATTTTGAAGGTAGAATCAATTGTGTGGCTTGCGGTAGACTTACTTCAAAAGCCTTCGGACAAGGTTTCTGCTATCCTTGTTTTAAAAATTCACCCATGAATTCTGAGTGTATCATTCGCCCTGAATTGTGCGAAGCTCATTTAGGAAAAGGTCGCGATGTTGAATGGGAAAAGAAAAATCACTTACAACCGCATGTAGTTTACTTAGCTGCATCTAGTGGTGTAAAAGTGGGGGTTACTAGAAACGATCAAATTCCTACTCGATGGATTGATCAAGGAGCTTCACGAGCTCTTGTTTTAGCAGAAACGGAATACCGCCAACAAGCAGGTCTGATTGAAGTTGCTTTGAAAGACTTTATTTCAGACAAAACCAATTGGCAACGGATGCTTAAAAATGAACAAACAGATGCTGATTTGTTTGATTTGCGCGATGAAATGGCCAATAACCTACCAACTGAACTTCAAAGTTTTGTTGCTCAAAATGCCCAAGAATGGGAAATTAAATATCCAGTTGTTGCATATCCAACCAAGGTTAAAAGCATCAACTTGACCAAAACTCCAGATGTTACGGCAACGCTATTAGGCATTAAAGGTCAATACTTGATTTTCGATAACAATCAAGTATTCAATGTAAGAAACAACAGCGGTTTATTTGTTGATTTGAAATTAGCTTAGAGGCTTACAACCCCTTCTATTTCAGCAGCCTTTTGATAGCGTTCAATAACTTTATCAGCTGAAATCATAATTTCTTTGCCTGTAACACTAACAAAATTCCCTTTGCTAGACTGACGAATAGTTACTTGAGCCTCTGGTCCAAATAAAGCTTCAGCTAAGGCTAATTTATGATTGTCGTTGGGAATGATAAACTTAAAAACATACAACGATGGAAATTCGTGTTGTTCTTCAAGTTTGATTCTTAAATCTGCGTAAAACTGTTCGGCTGATCTTTTTTCTTTCATGTGTTACTTCTTAACGCAAAAGAAGTACATGGAGTTCTAAAAGACAAAGATTGAAAAGAAGTAAAACGATTAGTCGTTTGGTGCTTGATAAACAAAAGAGAAAACCAACTTGTTGATCCAAAAGATGAACCCATCAACAACTTCGTCTTTCGCTTTCGACATTTCTTCTGAAGTGTGCTCACTCAAAACAATCTCGTTTTTAAGCTTATTGATTGCTGTGTTGTCTGGTAAACTAGAAACACGTGTTGACAGCTTAAAAAAAGATGGTGATGCTACTAAAAGTCCCACCAAGGTGAACAAAGTAATCTTCTTTTTGATTGTCATAGTCATTGGGGTTGATGAACAAATGTATAATTTTTAACAAGACATCGCCATAACCAGTTGAATTTTAGAGTTTTTAACATTTTAACTTGTCAAGATGTTTTCTTGGTTTTTCGTCTAAAAAAAAAATTAAATTGCGCCCGAAATTGCTCGTATAAATGACAACAAGTAATACAGTTAAGCAGTCCACCGTTACGTTTGAAAATACTGAAATCGCTTTCGGTAATAAGTCTAAGAAAGAGCTGGATTTTTCTATTTGGTTGTTTCGAATGATGCAACGTCCTGCGCTAGTAAATTTTGCTAGTAAGGCTGCATTATTGGCAATTAAAATGCGCTTTCCGATTACTGGAATTGTTAAGGCTACAATATTCAAGCAATTTTGTGGTGGTGAAACCATTTCAGAGTGCGATCAATCTATCATTGAATTGGGTAAAGCCAACATTGGTGCAATTCTAGATTACTCTGTTGAAGGTGCCAATGAAGAAGATGTATTTGATAGAACTACCGCGGAGTTAATTCGAAACTCAGATAAAGCTGCTAGCTCTCCTCATATTCCGGTAACTTGCATGAAAATTACTGGTGTAGCTCGATTCAATTTATTGAAAAAGCTCTCTGCAAACGAAGAGTTAACCGAATCTGAAAGAGCCGAATACGGAAGGGTTTTCTTGCGCGTAAGATCTATTTGTGAGCGTGCTGCTGAAAATCAGGTTCCTATTTACATAGATGCTGAAGAAACATGGATTCAACCGGCAATTGACCGCATGGCTGAATCTCTAATGCGCCAGTATAACAAAGAACGCGCTATTGTTTTTACAACCATGCAAATGTATCGTTGGGATCAACTGGATCACCTCAAAAAACTCATTCAAGAAGCCCAAGCTGAAGGTTTCGTGGCGGGTGTAAAATTTGTTCGTGGTGCGTATTTAGAAAAAGAAAATGCGCGAGCTAAAGAAATGGGCTATAAAACGCCAATGCAGCCCAATAAGGAAAGCACCGACAACGATTACAATGAAGCTCTAAAAATAAGTATCGACAACTTAGATAACATTGAATTTTGTGCGGGTACTCACAACGAAAAAAGCTCACTCTACTTAACGGAGCTCATCCTTGAAAAAGGACTTGAGAAAAATATTCAAAACGTATACTTCTCTCAACTTTATGGAATGAGTGATCATATTTCATATAATCTGGCTAATGCTGGCTACAATGTAAGCAAGTATCTTCCTTATGGACCAGTTAAAGATGCCATGCCTTATTTAATTAGAAGAGCCGAGGAAAACACAGCTATTGCAGGTCAAATGGGAAAAGAACTCAATCTTCTGATGAAAGAAAAGGAAAGAAGAGCTAATTAAAACAACTGATTAACTAGTTTTCACCGTCTGTATAAGGTATTTCAAAGTATTTCATACATTTACCCTCTAACTCTACTTGGAACTTACACAGATGAATCAACTACGAGTTGTAACATATTTAATTCTATCACTAATCCTTTGTTTATCAGCAAATGATAGCTATGCAACGCATTTATTGGCTGGAAATATGGGATACGAAGATCTTGGTGTTGATCCTAGTAATCCTGGACAACGTATTTATAAAATCAATTTTGACACCTATTTAGATTGTAATTCTATAAACTGGGGTTCTGGATTTCCAGAAAATCCTATTCTAGTAGGAATTTTTGAAGGAAATCTGAATGCTACCCAACTCAGTAACTTTTCGCAGATAAATATCTTTATTGAAGACTCTGGTAGAATTGAACCTCAACTCCCTTCAAACTGTACGTTTGGAACCAACAACTGTATTTATTTAGTTCGTTATTCAGGAACTATTTCGCTTCCTAATAATGTTGATGGCTATCATATAGTTTACGATAGATGTTGTAGACCTAGTGGAATAATTAATGTAGCTAATTCAGCAGATGAAGCACTTACATTCCACGCCTATATTCCATCACAAAACGGTACTCTAATGCCAAACAGTACTCCTGCATTTACGGATACATTGGCCACATATATTTGTGTTGGGGATACTATTTCAGTAACAAATTCAGCTATTGATCCTGATGGAGATTCACTAGTTTACTCATTTGAAATACCAGATGATGGGCTAACTGAAAATGGAAATTTCGGAGCTTTACCTCCTGCTATTAATGACTACACTACTGCCCCATGGAACCCATATCCATACCCTATTCCCGACATTTCTTGGGCTACTGGCTATAACCTAAATCAAATGTTCGGTTCAGGTGGATTCCAAAATATCAACTCGGTAACAGGTTCTACATATTTCTCTGCTACTATGGCTGGAGTTTATGTTGCTGCTGTTGAAATTAAAGAATACAGAAATGGTGTTCAAATTGGAGTTACACGAAGAAATATTCAGTTACTAGCTGTTAATTGCCCAAACAACCCCGCACCTGAACAAGACAATACACAACCAAATCCTGTGGCTGTGAACCCAACGGTATTTGTCATTGAAGAAGGTCAAAATGTGTGTTTTGATTTAGACTATGTAGACCCAAACGGTGATTCTTTAACTCTAGAGAGTAGCGGTACAATATTCGACCCAAGTATCACAAGCCCTGCTGCAAGTATTGTTTCACCTAAAATTGGTGAAGGTGATGTTTCAACCGAATTTTGTTGGACAACTACTTGTGGTCAAAGCTCACCTCAACCCTACATCTTTAATGTGAGCGTTACAGATAATGGCTGTCCTCCAAAAACATTTGTAGAATCTTACCAGGTGCTTGTTACACCATTTAACGGCCCTACTGCAATTAGTGGAATTGCACAAGTTTGTGGCGGAACTGATAGTATTAGCTATTCTGTACCAAACATTTCAGGAGCAACATACAATTGGAACGTTAGTGGTGGTACTATCTCACAAAATAATGGCAACAACATACTTATAGACTGGGGAAACACCGGAACTGGAACAATATCATTAACAACAACTAGTCAATATGGCTGTGTTGTAGGTCCCATTGATTTGCCTGTTCAAATAGACTCATTAGAAATTGATGCTGGTTCAGATCAAATCATATGTAACGGTGATTCTGTAATAATTGGCGGAAGTCCTGCAGCACCTGCTGGCGCAACTATAAGTTGGAGTCCTACAAACTCTTTAAATGATCCAACTATTTCAAATCCTGTTGCAAAACCAAGTTCTACAACAACTTATACATTGTACGTTGATGATGGCGCTGGTTGCAACGACACAAGACAAGTTACGGTTGATGTTCTACAACCACTTCCAACAGGTCTAGATTCAGGTTATTTCCTTTGCCCAGGAGATACACTTGACGTTTCATTGCAAAACACAGCTACTGGAAATTGGACACCAACTGCTACAGTTTTAAATCCAGCCAATCAAGATTATCAGTTCTTCCCATCAACTCCTACTGTGTACACTCTTGAATACACCGATACACAAGGCTGTGATGGAAACGATACCATTTCTGTTGATGTAAACGACATCATCCCTACAGATGCTGGGCCTGATAGAGGCATTTGTGATGGAGACACGATTTTAATTGGTGGGAATCCAACGGCTAGTAATAATGTAACATTCAATTGGACACCGGTTGACATTGTAGATCCTACTGTTTCTAACCCAATGGTTTTCCCTACAACTCCAACTCAATACATTGTTATAACATCAAATGACACTTGTTCTGGAAGAGACACGGTTGATGTTTCGATCCTTCCTAAACCAGCTGTTCAAACTAGTAACGACACGATCTTATGCGAAGGAGATTCTGCACGAATTTCTGTAACAACAAACGCAGCCGTAATACAATGGAATAATGGTGGATCTCTAAGCAACGATACCATTGCTAATCCAACGGCATTCCCTAGCAGTTCAACAACGTATATTGTATCCGTTACAGACACCAATTCTTGCTCAAGTTTGGATACTGTACTTATTGATGTTCAAGCAAATCCAACAGTTAATGCTGGTGATTCATTGAATATCTGCAAATGGGTTCCTTCTCCTTTGGGCAACACACCAAATGTGAATGGATTTAGTTATCTCTGGTCCCCTTCAACTCATTTGAACGACAATCAATTGGCTATTCCAACAATTACAACTGATACTGGAGGAACTTATTTCTTAACCGTAACGGATACCATTGGTTGCTTAGCTTACGACACTGTAGATGTTTCGGTATTGAGGTTGTATAATGGCAATGATAGCGTAGTTTGTTTGGGTGATACCATCTATCCCAATACCTTCAGATTAAACGGGGTTTCGCCATTTACGTATATCTATGTTCCTTCTTCAGGAGTTGTTAATCCAGGCAGTGAAAATTCACCTATTGTGGCTGCATTTACAGGTACATACCAAATCATTGTACAAGATGATTCTAGTTGTACAGATACTGTTTCTTTTGATGTTACCGTAAGAGAAAAGGCTACAGCACAGTTTGATTTAGACACCGTTGCTGGGTGTGATGGAATTGTTATTTCTACTGACAATTTTAGTCAAGATGCAGATGGTTATTCATGGTATTTGAATAACGTATTGAGTTCATCTGATGAGAACTTTTCGGGAATTTTACCATACGGAACCAATGGATCTTTAACACTTATTGCTACCAATAATCAAGGTTGTAACGATACCGTTGATGTGTTGATACCGGCAAGAGGCTTTGAAGAGCTATTTAACGTAAGTGTGCCG
>CAJWSQ010000126.1 GCA_913045895.1 uncultured Flavobacteriales bacterium
AAAAACTGGGCAGCTTCACCTTCGCAAATGGTGTATGTATCTTGAGCACTAATTTGGAGTGAAAAAGAATCGAGCATCGGATTAATTACAACGGTAACGTCATTCATGTTAGAGCAACCATTAGAATCAGTTACTTCAATAAAATACTGACCAGTTTGGGTAACTAGAATTGTTGTGTCACTCAATCCAGTAGCAGGCAGTCCAGGGCCTGTCCAGATAAATGAATTCTGTCCTAAGTTTCCTGCAGTTAATTCTACACTATCGGGTTCACATAATTCAATGTTTGTGGGAGTAACTGCATTGATATTAATACCCTTATTGTCGCTAATAGTTGGTTCTGAAGGAGCTGGAAGATTAACTACATATATAGAATCGGATCTTGAGAAACAGCCGTCTTCAGTAGTTATAGTTACTTCATATGTTCCTGATTGAGATGCTGATAGTGATGGTAAGGTATCAAAAGGAGAGGTGCTCCATTCATATTCGTATCGGGGGCCAATATTAGGACATACATTGGTGAAGCTATTAATGTTTGATGACGAACAACTTACAACGGTATCAGGACATCCGCTTTCAATGCAAACTGGATTTTGTGGTCTTGCACATCCAGATCCAGTCCTTAAATAGTAATCGTACGGTTCTCTCGATGGATCAAAACAATTCATGATAGCGACATCAGAATTTCCAGATGTTGTAACTCCATGATACTCTCCGTAATTATTATCTGAACAGTAAGGTGAATTTCCAAGGCAAGAAGTTGAAGACCATAAGGCTAGATTAGATGAATTAAAATTCCCTGATGTTGGAATAAATAAGGTCTGTTTGAAACTGCCTGTAAAGTGGATATCTCCAGATGAATTAACAGCTATCCCATAACCGTAATCGTCTCTTTTCCCACCTATTTGTCTGCTAAACTGATGATTACCAGAAGAATTAAATTTACTTACATACACATCGTTATAGCCAACAGAGTTAAAAGTTCCTTGTCCATAGTTATCTGCATGATCTCCAAATTTACAAGTGAAATGACCTACGATATAGGAGTTACCGTTTATGTCAACTGTAATATCAGAAGAAGAAATTAAATTGTTTGAACCAGAAGCCTTAGCCCAAGTTAATCCTCCTGTTCCTGAGTATTTAGCAACAAAAACCTTATTGGAGTAGGTGTTTGTTAATACATAGTTTGGTGATCCAAAAAAAGTGAGATTACCACTGAAATCTCCCGTCAGATATACATTTCCTAACCCATCAGAAGTAATAGCATTGGCAATGTTTGATCCACCGCCACCAATAACTCTAAACCATTGTTCTTGACCAGAGCTGTTATACTTAATCAAGAATATGACATTATACATGGTATTTGTATGAAGAATATCAAAGGTTACATCTCCACTAAACTGACCGATTACGTAAACGTTATCAGCGAGATCAGTTGTTACATCAATACCTCTAACAGCAAGAGATCCGCTACCATGCTCTGTCCAAATAAATGAGCCAGAAGAATTAAGTTTAGTTGTGAAAACATCAGAATTAGCTCCTATTGCTGTTAGTGAGGTAGTTCCAAAACTAGCAGTGCCTCTAAATTCGCCAGTAACTAGTACATTACCTGTATTGTCTATGGAGATTCCACTTCCTTGATCAGATCCAGTACCACCAGCTTTTACGGCCCACAGTAAAATTCCAGCGTTATCATATTTTGCAATAAATACATCTTGGTTTCCAGAAGATGTTAACGAAACGGCTCCAAAACTTGCTGTTCCATTAAAGTAACCAGTGATGTAACTATTGCCTTGATTATCAGTTGTTATATTTATTCCTCGGTCAGAACCTGAACCACCAGCTTTTACAGCCCATTGAAAGTTGCCGTTATTGTCGGTTTTGGTTAGGAAGATATCTGTTGAACCAGATGAGTTTAAAGTGGTTGCCCCAAATGATGCACTACCAGTAAAGTATCCTGTTGTGTAGGTGTTTCCAGAGCCGTCTATGTCTATGGCGTATCCTTCATCAACGGTTAAACCACCCGCTTTTTGAATCCAATGCTGGCCAGTTGCAGTTAACGTATTAAAAAGAAAAAATAATGAAAGGATAAGCTTAATAGGAGAGCATAGAATAGGGCAGACTCTACTTAAATGGAAGGAAGGGTATTTTAAGGCTTTTAGCATATATCGGATTAGCGTTCCTAAACTTATTGACTGTCAAGGTATATAAAATACTTGATGGAGATAGGACGGATTCTAATCTGAATAAGTTGTTTTAACCAATACGAATAGTACCTCCCAAAAACTTTGGTTCAACGCCAAATTATCTCGTCACATAAGGAATACTTGAATAGTTTTTTGAAAAGTTTGATAATGGTTTTCACTAAATGGCTTTCAATTTGATTACACATATACGAAGCTCTTTAAAGGTTTCACTCTCAGGAAAAATATACGGGTTAGATTGAAGGCTACTCAAACCTTTATTTAGTCTTTCTAGAAACTTTCGGTTTGCTTCAATAGAGAATTCATGAACGATGTAGTCGGTTAGAAGATCAAGTTTATGAGTGGCAATTTGGGTAAAGCGGATTTTCATTTTTTCTTCTTACTCATTTTATCATAAACAGATGACCAATTTTCAATCTGACCATTATCAGCTTGCTCTTGAGCGAGTTTAATTTCATATTGCTGATTCTCGTCTAATTCAAGCCAAGGATCTTGTATATCCATCATAAATTGATTTACTCAAAAATAGGAAATGTAAATCGTTGATAACCCCTCATGTTAGTCATTGTTTTCATCCAAAAACACACAAACACTTGACCGTTTCCAAAATAATGTTGAAGTTTGTGTCAATGATTTCAAACAACACATACTTTATTTATTTCAATTATACTCTGCACCCGAAGGGATGATGGAATAGATTGTATGTTGCAATAAATTTTTAAAGCCCTGGTTTTACCGGGGCTTTTTTTTTGACCAAAATGAAAATAGCAATTCAAGGAATAGAAGCCTCATTTCACGAGATGGCAGCACAGCAGTACTTCGGTAATTCAATTGAAGTGGTAGAGTGTTTGACTTTTCAAAGGTTATGTGAGGCAGTGAAAAGTGGCGAAGCTGATTATGCTGTAATGGCCATTGAAAATAGCATTGCTGGTAGTTTGTTGCCGAACTACGCTTTACTCAATAAATACAATTTGTGGGTAATGGGCGAGGTGTATATCAACATTCAAATGCATTTGATGGCTTTGCCTGAAACGAGTTTAGATGAATTGCACACGGTACAATCTCACCCGATTGCTTTGCAACAATGTGCCGAGTTTTTGTGGACACTGCCACATGCACAATGGCTTGAAGTAGAAGACACGGCATTAGCTGCAAAAGATATCCGTGATGGCAATTTAAATCACACGGCAGCTTTGGCGAGTAGTTTGGCTGCTGAACGATTTGGTTTAGAAATCATCAAATCACGAGCAGAAACCAACAAGCAAAATTTCACTCGTTTTTTAGCTATTTCTAAAGAGCAGGTTGAGAATAGCAAAGCCAATAAAGCATCGTTGAGGTTACAGCTTAAACATCACCAAGGTAGTTTGGCTCAGGTGTTAAACATCTTCAACGATAACAATATCAACCTAACCAAAATTCAGTCGGTTCCTGTAATTGGGAAACCGTATGAATATGCATTTCATGTAGATGTCACCTGGGACGATTACAATCAATACCAAAAGGCAAGCGAAGCAATACAAGCAATTGCTCCTGTTTTTGAAGTAAAAGGAGAATATGAAAAAGCAACATTTAATCTGATCGAATCATGATCATACAACAGGCACAGCGCATACAGCAGGTTCAGGAGTACTACTTCTCCAAAAAGTTGGCTGAAATTCGTCAACTGAGAGCTCAAGGCAAAAACATCATTAACCTCGGAATTGGAAGTCCAGATTTGGCGCCTTCCAATACCGTTATTGATACGTTGATTGAAGGAGTGAAACAACCTCAAAATCATGCCTATCAAAGCTATCAAGGTGTGCCTGAATTTCGTGAATCTATTGCATCATACACTGCTCAAACTTATGGCGTAAAACTCGATCCATCTAAAGAGATTTTACCATTAATTGGATCAAAAGAAGGTGTAATGCACCTTATGATGGCATTCGTGAATCCGGGTGATAAAGTGCTGGTTCCCAATCCTGGTTATCCAACATATTCATCGGTTGCTCAATTGCTTGGAGCAGAGGTTCAGGCTTATGATTTAATGGAAGAAAATCAGTGGAAAATTGATTTTGAACAGTTAGAAAAATTGGATTTAGATGCTGTAAAAATCATGTGGATCAATCCATTACATATGCCAACTGGTAAAGAAATGTCGGTTGATGAAATGCAAAAACTGGTTCAATTGGCTAAAAAGCATGGTTTCTTGTTAGCAAGCGATAATCCTTACAGTTTGGTTTTGACTGAGAAGCCGCAATCTATCCTTCAGGTGGATGGGGCTAAAGAAGTAGCGGTTGAGTTAAACTCATTAAGCAAATCACACAACATGGCTGGTTGGAGATTAGGCTGGATTTCAGGTGATTCAGAATACATTCAAGCGGTTCTGCGTGTGAAAAGCAATATGGATTCGGGCATGTTTTTGCCTTTGCAATTAGCAGCCGCTGAAGCATTAAAAAATCCAGATGAATGGCACCATGAACGCAATTGTATTTATGCAAAACGCAGAAAGAAAGCGGAATCTATTTTCAGTGATCTAGATTGTGAAGTAGAGCCCAATCAAGCAGGCTTATTTGTTTGGGCTAAGGTTTCTGATGCGGTGAAAGACGTTACAACATTTGTAGATCAACTTATACATGAGGCGGGCGTGTTTATCACACCTGGATTTGTTTTCGGGAGCAATGGTTCTCGCTATTTAAGAATGTCTTTGTGTAATCCCATCGAAGTGATGGATCAAGCACACCAACAACTCAAAAAATAATGACAACAGCAATTATAGGATTAGGATTAATAGGTGGTTCATTCGCGTTGGATCTCAGACGATTGAACCTCTGTGGTGAAGTTATTGGTGTTGATTTAGATGAAGACAACGCCCAGCGAGCAATGGTTTTAGGGATTGTAGATAGATACACATCGTTAGCCAATGCCGTGCAACAAGCTGATTTGGTGGTGTTAGCAATACCGGTGAACTACTTGCCTGATGTATTGAATCAAGTTTTAAATCTGGCTGATAACAATCAGTTGGTGATTGACATGGGAAGTACTAAAAGTAATGTGTGCAAAAGGGTGAAAGATCATCCGAATCGCAAGAATTTTGTGGCTTGTCACCCCATTGCTGGGACGGAAAACTCGGGTCCTGATGCGGCATTTTCTGGATTGTACACAGGGAAAGTAAACATCATTTGTGATCGTGATTTATCAGCTGAAGATCAAGTTAAAAAAACGTTGCAATTGTTTGATGCATTGGAAATGAAGACCATATTTATGTCAAGTAATGAGCATGATAAGCACATCGCTTATGTATCACATTTGTCACACATCAGTTCGTTTGCTTTGGGTAAAACGGTTCTCGAATTGGAAGAGAATGAAAAGAACATTTTCAACATGGCTGGTAGTGGATTTGAATCTACTGTTCGTCTAGCGAAAAGTTCACCTGATATGTGGGCTCCCATTTTCGAGCAAAATGCAGAGAATCTCTCAGAAGCACTTGGAGCTTACATCGATATATTAAGTCAATTCAAGCAGATGATTGATCAGCGTGAAACTGCTGATATGCATCGGTTTATCGGTGAGGTGAATGACATCAAACGTGTATTAAACGGAATTAAACTCAACAACTAATCATGAAAATAGAACCAATAAAAAATTGGCTGCAAGACGCAGAAAAACCGCTAGTGATTAGTGGGCCTTGCAGTGCTGAGAGTGAAGATCAAGTGTTGAAAACAGCAGCTTTGTTGGCTGAAACTGAAAAGGTTGATGTGTTTCGTGCAGGAATCTGGAAACCTAGAACTCGACCAAATTCTTTTGAAGGAATTGGAGAAGATGGGTTGAAGTGGCTGCAAAAAGTACGCGAACAATACGGTTTTAAATTGGCTGTTGAGGTAGCGAATAAAAATCACGTTGAAGCTTGTTTGAAACATAGTATTGATATTCTGTGGATTGGAGCTCGCACAGCTGCGAATCCATTTTCAGTTCAAGAAATTGCTGATGCGTTGCAAGGCGTTGATATTCCTGTAATGGTAAAAAATCCGATCAATCCAGATTTGCAATTGTGGATTGGTGCATTGGAACGAATCAATCAAGCAGGAATAACCAAACTGGCAGCTATTCACCGTGGATTTTCATTGCACGAAATGTCGCCATATAGGAACGTGCCCAAATGGGAGATTCCGATTGAGTTAAAGCGTTTGTATCCAGATTTGGAAATCGTTTGCGATCCGAGTCACATAGCCGGTAAACGTGAGCTCATTCCACATCTAGCCCAAAAAGCAATGGACTTAGATATGTTTGGGTTAATGATTGAAGCACATTGTGATCCTGATAATGCATGGAGCGATAAAGCGCAACAGTTAACTCCATCAGCGTTAAAAGAATTGCTTGATCAATTGGTGGTTCGTGAAAAAGCTTCTAGTAATCAGCAGTTTACCGATCAGTTGAGTGTGTTGCGCCAGCAGATTGATTTGCTAGATGATGATATATTAGAGAAGCTTGGAAAACGTATGGAAATCGCTATTCAGATTGGAGAATACAAAAAAGCGAACAATGTAACCGTTTTACAGGTTAATAGATGGCAAGAGATATTATCCAAACGCATCGAGCAGGGGAAAGGCATGAATCTTCGCGATGTGTTTGTGAAGAAATTATTAGAAATCATCCATGAAGAATCTATACGCAGTCAAACGAACATTACCAGTAAATAGGTGATAAGTTCTAGGTAGTTTATGAAATCAAGAAACCCCGACAATTGCTTGTCGGGGTTTTCTTTTATGTGTTCAATTTCAATAGGTTACGAAATCCATTTCACGTCTTTGAAATTCGGCTTGCGCTTCTCTAAAAAGGCATTTCTACCTTCTTTTGCTTCATCAGTCATGTAAGCCAAACGAGTTGCTTCACCAGCAAAAACTTGCTGACCAACCATGCCATCATCTGTTAGGTTGAAAGCAAACTTCAACATCTTGATAGAAGTTGGTGATTTAGCCAAGATTTCTTGTCCCCACTGGAATGCAGTGTCTTCCAACTCATCGTGAGGAATAACGGCATTTACCATACCCATTTCAAAGGCTTCTTGAGCGCTATAATTTCTACCTAAGAAGAAGATTTCACGAGCGCGTTTTTGACCAACCATTTTAGCCAAATAAGCCGATCCATAACCACCATCAAAACTGGTTACATCTGCATCAGTTTGTTTGAAAATCGCATGCTCTTTACTGGCTAAAGTCATGTCGCAAACCACGTGTAAACTGTGACCGCCACCAACAGCCCATCCTGGAACTACGGCAATTACAGCTTTCGGCATGAAACGGATTAATCGTTGAACTTCTAAAATATTCAAACGAGGAACACCGTCTTCATCAACATAACCTTGATGTCCACGTGCATTTTGATCGCCACCACTACAGAATGCCCAGCCACCATCTTTTGCTGAAGGACCTTCGCCACTCAATAAAACCACACCAATAGAAGGGTCTTCACGAGCATCTAAAAATGCTTCATACAATTCAAAAACTGTTTTCGGACGAAATGCATTTCTTACTTCAGGGCGGTTAAAGGCGATACGTGCCACACCATCACATTTTTTGTACGTGATGTCTGTGTATTCTTTCACTGTTTTCCAGTTGGGTGTTTCCATAATCGATATGCTTTGAGTGCAAAGTTGACTTTTTCAAAATATCCTGAAAGGGCAAAATGGGAATTGATTTCCACAAAAAAGTCCCTTTTGGAGTCGCAAATTAACCCGAATCTTGAAAAGTTCATCCAAATGTTAATAAAACCTATCATTCCCAATCGCGCTTTAGTGGGCACTTTGGCTACTTTTACCCGTGAAAATTGCGCGCGAGTATGGCTGAAGAAGTAAACTATGATGAGAGTCACATTAAAACCCTGAGTTGGAATGAACACATTCGGTTACGACCGGGTATGTACATCGGAAAACTGGGTGATGGGACTTCATTTGATGATGGTATTTATATCCTGCTGAAAGAGGTTTTCGATAACTCCATCGATGAATTTGTGATGGGGAATGGGAAAACCATTGATGTAACCATTAAAGATGGGGTGGTTAAAGTACGCGATTATGGTCGTGGTATTCCACTCGGTAAGGTGGTTGATGTGGTTTCGAAAATCAACACGGGTGGTAAATACGATTCGGCAGCCTTTAAAAAATCGGTTGGTTTGAATGGGGTTGGTACCAAAGCGGTTAATGCTTTGAGTGGATACTTCAAAGTAGAATCTTTCCGTGATGGTCAGGTAAAAGTGGCTGAGTTCAGTGGTGGTAATCTCACCAAAGAATACA
>CAJWSQ010000127.1 GCA_913045895.1 uncultured Flavobacteriales bacterium
TTCTTTTTACGATAAATGAATGATCATTACTGTTTACAGTACATCCAAAGTATCCTGTAGCACTTGATGGTGAGTTATTATTGTTCCAATCTGAAAGAGTACTAAAATTGGAAGTTGATGTTGAGTAATATCCAGCGTATGTATTGAAATTATTCCCGTTGAAAGCATACAAATTCCAAGCATCTTGAGGATAAACGGATGTGTCTTCAGGCAATTCAACATACACATAAGCCGTATCAGAAGCACAAGATCCAGATCCATATACTTTGTATAATGTGCTGGTTGTTGGCGATAAATCTACATCGCTGTATGCTGCATTGTTGTATGTAATGTTTGTTGCGGGTGTCCAAGAATACGCATTAGCGCCAGAAGCCGTTACATTAACTGCTGTTCCTGGACAAGTTGACACAGAATCAACTGAAGCAGTGACGTTTACCGTATCACCAATGGTTACTGTAACTGTATCTTCAAACGTACAAGAGTATCCACTTGCAGTTGAAAGAACAATGTACTCGTATGTCGATCCAACAGTAGTTCCACCTGGAATAGTAATTTCAACACTATCCGTATTGTATGGAGCTGTCATATTTGTTGTGTTGGTAGACCAATCATAAGAAGTTCCACCTGAAGCTCCTATGATTAAAGTTTGACCAGGACAAGCTCCAACTGATGTAGAAACAGAGATAGGTGATGACCTGATAAATTCTACTTCCAATTGAGCTCCACCACCATTTTCTTGCACCTGAATTCGAATATCTGAAGTTGGAGTCAGTTCACCTGTCCAAACAGCATTGTTAACTGTTGAGGTGTAGTTCCCTGAGTATATTAATGTTCCATCTAGATAAATTTCGTGGTGATCGTCTCCCATTACATTTAATGTGTAATTACCACAAGGAAATCCTGTTCTTTTATAAATGAAAGAAAACTGATCGTTAGATGAGTATGTACAACCTTCATAACCCGAGTAATCATCTGGTGAGCCATTGATATTCCAAAGGTTTGAAGTTGATATATTCAACGTTGTATCCTCATAAAAACCAATGTACTCTGAAAAATTGAAGTCATCAAAACAATACACATTCCATGTGTTATTCCCCATGACTGTTGTGTCTACTGAAGTTCCAGAAATAGCAAAATCAGTTCCGTTATCAGAACCAATAACTGCTGGACTGGTACTTACAACACGAACACGATATCCTGATCCACTAGTTCCCAAAGGAGTTGGAAAATAAGATTGGATTGAATTACTCCACATGTCTGTAATAGAGCCAATTGTATCAGGGTTTGCAAAACTACCGTTCTCATCGCTCAATTCGGCATAGAATATATTGCCAGAATTAAAACCGCTCGATACGGTGTACGACAACCAAACTTCATCGCCCTGACAATACGAACTATTGCCCGGAGAACTGGTTGTTATTGTTTGACTGTAAGTAAAGGAAGTAGAAAGGAAAAGTGAGATTAAGATTAACTTCAATCCTTTCATTTGAATCAGGTATTTAAGAGATTCGACAAATGTATTAAACAAGCATTCAAAAATCGTTTGTAAGTTCGATCAACTTATCAATAAAATGCCCTTAATAACTTTGAATTAATAGTATTATCCATGATAATTACACTCAGTAAGTAGATTTAAAACTGATGGGCAGAGGCAGCCTATCTGTGAATTTTTATCATTTTTGAGAGGTCTTGTGCATGCTGCCAAGCAAAAGCAACACATTATCAACAACATGCAATTTAAGTTTTTGTTTTCTGCACTCATCACATTTGCCTTTTGCAGCAATTATCTGGTAGCGCAAGAAAGAACTCATTATTTAGATGGTAATATTTCGCTTGGAACACTGTTAGACATTTACCCCAACTCACCTACTTCTACGCGTGTTGTTGGTGGCGAATTCAGTTGGCTTTCGCAAACGAATGACTCTCTTTCATATCCATTTCAATTTGGAAATCCGATAACGGGAGTTACTCTGGGTTTTTACGATTTGGGCAATCCATCCATTTTAGGACAAACCCTCAATTTGCAATATTCCATTTCGTTTCACAAGCAAATAGCTAAACGCCTTTCTTGGGAACCTGGTTTGCGAATGGGAGCCGCTTATTTCAACAAACCATACCACTATATCGACAATACCGAAAACATCGTAATGGGCTCTCATTTTGCCTTTTGGATATCTGCAGTTGCAAATGTGTATTTCGATATCAATCCCAATTGGAAAATCTACACTGGAGTTCGTTTTCAACATTCATCAAACAGCCATACAGCACTTCCTAATGTTGGTGCCAACGTTCCAGCCTTTCATTTAGGTACACGTTATGAGTTGAGTAAAAAGACTTCCAGTTCAAGTATTTCAAAACTTAAATCATCTATTCCAAATGCATGGCAACTGGGAGGTCGGTTTGAATATGGCATCTACGAATTGGGCGAAACCACTTCACCAACAAACGGCCCACTTTATTCAGTTTACACCGCTGCAATTTACACTCAGAAAAACACAGGGAATATAGGTCGAGTTCGTTTGGGGGTTGAAGGGTATTACAACCGCGGATTCAGAGATTTATTGGAAAACATCGAGTACAACAACGGTGATGTCAGTTTTATGAATAGCAGCATCATAACGCCATTTATAGGCTATGAATTTTTGTACGGAAGATGGGCGCTATACACACAATTGGGCTACAACATTCAAAACACGGGATTAGCTTATTGGATTGATGGCACAACTGAAGGCACAACCATGGATGAATTGAAAAAAGTAATCTCTGGCAGATACGGAGTACATTGCTATTTACTGAATCCATACGATCAACCCAGTTGGAATATGTACATCGGGATGCATATTAAAAGTATGGTACTTCAAGCCGACTTTTTGGCCTTTACGGTTGGAGCTCACTTCGGAAAAACTAAAGCGGATAAATAATCAGTTTTCCTTTTGCAGCTATCCAAAGTTGGTTGTTGATGACGATGAAATCACTCAAATCATCATCTAAACTCAAATGAATTAACGCCCAAGGTTTATCCGTTTGTTTAACAGCTAACGAACCGTTATTTCCAACAGCAATGGCATCGTAATTATTGGAGTTCAAAAGCTTAATACGTTTCAAATAAAACGGTGAGCGCAAGGTGCTGATAGGTGTTTGTTCTCTATTCCAGTTTTCTCCACCATCGGTTGTTTTATAAATCCCACCTTGAAAAGTAGTCATCCAACCGGTTGCTGTATTTTCATCAAAACAAACGGAAGTAAAATACGCACTTGGCGATGATTTTCTTGTCCACGTTTCTCCCAAATCATTGGATGTAATTTGAATGCCATTCCCAACAGCCAATAGTTTATTTCCACCCAAAGAAACCAGTGAACGAAGCTCATTATTAAATTCATACTGCTGAAATTGATCGTTTTCCAGTTGCTTACGAATCAAGCCAAATTGCAGTTCGCCACCACCAATGTAAAACAACCTGCTGTTGACTTCATGCACCTCGTGTAAAGGCTGTTTTTGCTGATCATTCACCCAGTATTGTTCTTCGATGTAATGCTCCCCTGCTTCACCATCTCCATCAACAATCAGCAAATCTGAATTATCCATTCCGAGGTAAAGCAACCCATTCAGAGGATTTCTTGATACCGAATAAAAGCTGTGCTGATATCCCGAAACGATAGTAGAAACCTGATCGGTTCTCAGATCATAAGTCAGCATAAACCCATTGGAATGAGTTTCTCCACCAGCAATAAAAACAGTGTCGCCCTCGCGGTAAAAGGTTCTTACCAAACCGCTTTCAGGTAGTGAAATGGTAGTGAAATCATCTGTTTCCTCTACTTTCTTGCAACCAGCAACTAAAACGATAAGTAATACCAGCATAAAGAAGCTCGAATTTCTCAGAGCCTTAAACCGTGTATTTTTATCAACTTTGCAACTTTCAATCATAACAGTATCGCTTCATGCAAACATTTACCGATGGTACCATTTGTGCTTTAGCTACCGGAGCTGGACCAGCTGCCATTTCAGTGATTCGACTTTCAGGGCCAGATGCCATTGCTATTTGCAACCAAGTTTTCAAAGGTAAAGACTTAACGCAAGTTCCATCACATACCATTCATTTTGGTACCATTAGAAATGCTTCAGACTTTATTGTTGATGAAGTTTTGGTTAGTGTTTTCCGCAATCCAAACTCGTATACAGGCGAAGATGTGATTGAAGTTTCTTGTCACGGCTCACCGTTTATCCGACAAGAAATCATCCAATTGTTTCTAGAAAAAGGGGCGCGCATGGCTGATCCGGGTGAGTTTACGCTCCGTGCTTTCCTCAATCAAAAATTAGATTTAAGTCAGGCCGAGGCCGTTGCCGATTTAATTGCCAGCGACTCAGAAGCATCACACAAATTGGCGATGCAGCAAATGCGTGGTGGATTTTCTAATCAAATTAAATTGTTGCGCGAGCGCTTGATTCACTTTGCCAGTATGATTGAATTGGAGCTGGATTTCAGTGAAGAAGATGTAGAATTTGCCGATCGCACTGAACTGAAACAATTGTTGTTGGATGTGCATCGCATTACGCAAAACCTGATTGATAGCTTTAAAGTTGGTAACGTTTTGAAAAACGGAGTTCCTGTTGTGATTGCAGGAAAACCGAATGCGGGCAAGTCTACTTTATTGAATCAGTTGCTCAACGAAGAGCGCGCCATTGTTTCAGACATTGCGGGTACAACTCGTGATGTAATTGAAGATGAAATGGTGATTGATGGCGTAGTTTTCCGATTTATTGATACCGCTGGAATTCGTGAAACCGAAGATGTGGTTGAAGCCATTGGCGTTCAAAAAACATTAGAGAAAATTCAAACCGCTGCCATTGTGTTGTATTTGTTTGATGTAAACGAATACACTCCTGAGCATTTGCGTGAAGTAGTAACCAACTTACAAGAGCAAACACAAGGCAACCAAGCTACTTTGTTGCTGGCTGGAAACAAGGTAGATTTAGCCAACTTAGATCAAACGCAAGCCAAGTTTACGGGTTTTGAAAACCTGATTTTATTCTCAGCTAAAGAAGGCATGGGCGTTGATGATATCAGAAAACAGTTGCTACAAACGGTACTCAGCCAAAAAGCAACCGAACAAGATGTGGTTGTAAGTAACAGCCGACACTTCCACGCTTTAACGCAAGCCAACGATGCATTAATTAGAGCTTTAGAAGGTTTAAACACGGGGATTACAGGTGATTTTATTGCAATGGATATCCGCCAATCGTTGCATTACTTGGGAGAGCTAACTGGCCAAATCACAACCGATGATTTGCTTGGAAACATTTTTAGCAAGTTTTGTATCGGAAAGTGATTACTTTTCATTTAGTTAGCTAATATCTTCTTTTAGTGTATTTTAGGCTGTTTTTCTTTCCCTTATTTGTTACTGATTTGCCTATTTTCTCGTATCTTTCGTTACTAATTTGTTACTAAGAACACCATTTTTGTTTCTAGCAACAGATTAGAAGTGTCAAGGGGGAGATTATGTTACATACAGATACATTCTGATACATAGCGATACACCCTGATACAGAAACACGAAAGAGAGAGAACATGAGTAGCAATCTTCGTATTCCGAAAATCTGTCAGGATTGTGGTAGCGATTTTATCGCCAAAACCACCGTTACTCAATATTGCAGTGACAAATGTGCCAAGCGAGCTTATAAGAAGCGCAAACAGAAGGTTGAAGCTGTTCCCACCCTTTCACAGCAAAAGGTCAATCACTCCAAAGAGATAGTTGGCGACAAAGAGTTTCTAAGCATTAAAGAAACCTGTCAGCTATTAGGCACAAGCAGAATGACGATTTACCGCCAGATCAAGAGCGGAACAATCCCTGCGGCCAAGGTTGGAGCCCGTACCATTATTAAGAGAACCGATATTGAAAAACTGTTTACAGTATGAAAGTAACATTGAGAGAACGCCACCAGGGCGGCAAGATCAGCTTATACCTTGACTACTATCACAAAGGCAAGCGCAAAGCTGAGTACCTGAAACTATACATTGAGCCAAACCCGAAATCCAAGGCAGAAAGGGAACTCAACAAAAAGACTATGCAGCTTGCAGAATCAATCCGTGCTAAACGCCTGATTGAAATTCAAAACGGTGTGTATGGCTTCCGAGACAATGAAAAACTGAAAGGCAGTTTCCTAGAGTACATTCAACTCTTAACCAACAAGCGTCACAACAGTAAGGGCAACTACGGGAATTGGGACAGTATGCTCAAACACTTGAAAGGCTACATTCCTTATGATAAGACCTTTGAAGAAATAGACCGACAGTTTGTAATGGGTTTCAAGGAATACCTTGACCATGATGCAAAGAAGTCAAGCGGTCAACCGCTTTCCCAAAACTCAAAGTACTCCTACTTCAACAAGCTCAGAGCAGCGCTCAAACAAGCAGTAAAGGACGGTATTATACCAAGCAATCCAAGTGAAGGCGTTGAAGCCTTTAAGCAAGGTGAACCTCAGCGAGAGTTTTTAACATTAGAAGAACTGCAAGCTGCAGCGCAAGCAGAATGTGAAATTCCTGCGATTAAGACAGCCTTTTTATTCTCAGCCCTCACAGGGTTAAGATGGTCCGATATTCAGAAGCTACTTTGGTCAGAAGTACAGCATTCAAATGATATGGGCTACTACATTCGATTTAGGCAGAAGAAAACCAAAGGAGCAGAAACCTTACCCATTTCAGAACAAGCCGTTGGCTTGCTCGGTGAAAGGCAAGACAAAGACGAACGAGTTTTCAAAGGATTAAAATACTCTTCTTGGCACAATGTGAAACTGCAACAATGGATGATGAGAGCAGGAATCAGCAAGACCATTTCATTTCACTGTGCGAGACATACCTACGCTACTTTACAGCTTTCAGCAGGTACGGACATTTACACAGTTTCAAAGCTCTTGGGTCATAGAGAATTGAAAACCACTCAGATTTATGCCAAAATCATTGACGACAAGAAGAAAGAAGCTGCGAACAAAATCAAATTAGACCTATGAGCAATACACTTTTCAGCAGTTTCAGAGACTTCATTCACAATGGCAAAGAGCCTTGGAAATCAAACCTTACGGAAGCCAAATACAAGGAACAAATCCTTGCATTGGTTATTCCTACCTACAACACACAACCATTGTATGAACTCACCTTTCCAGACCCATTGACTGAAAAGGCCAACTATTACAAAAAGCTCATAGATCAATACGCAGTTCAAGAGTTGAACGGCTTTCACCAGATTGTTTCTGAATCCAAAGACAAAGCGAGACTTTACCAAGTGTACTTCCCACTCTCCCGAACATTACCAGGTCTAATGAATGACCTCAACAATACACTTGAAACATTGGATCTCACCAATCCAAAATATGAACCTGATGCAAACGGCAGAATCAACCTGACTGATGAATACGATAACTCGTATATCCTCCACTACTTAAAGCATGAACTCATTCGCATTTACCTTGAAGTCATTGAACACTACCCCGATTATGCGAAAGATGCTGAGAAGGATGTAAACAAGCTGTATATCAAATTCTATAAGCACGTTCAACCGCCTGTGCCGGTTATCACAGACGCTCCTACCCTTGAGATTGAAAAACCAATAGCTGAGCAACAGGTAAAGGCTACCGATAAAGCCTTACAAGTAATGAAGCGAGACTTTAGAACCGAGAAGGATTCTATTCTCAGCTACAAAGAAGTAGTTAAGGACGGCAGCAAATTCGCCATATTTGAAGAGAAGCTATTCCAAAGTGGCTTTATTGATTCAGAGTACAATGCCATTGAATCGCACGGCTCTAAAGGGAAACTAGCAGCGATCTATCACAGGATTATTGAGAAAGGATATTTCAATGAAAGAACCTTTCAGCCCATGAAGCCAATCCAACCCACTGACATTCGGGCTTTCTTGGATTACCGCTACAATACCAACCTCAGTCAGCAATTCAGGAGATACAAACAGAACGAAGAAAAGCACAAGGAATACCTTGACAGCCAGTATTGGCTAGACAGCCTTCCGACCCTTCGTTAATCCGCTTCATTTTGCCCTGATTTTTAGTATGGTAAAGTCGCTCGATTTTACCAATACAAATTACCACTTCATTTCATAACATTCTGTTATTCAATGGTTTTTGGTGTCTCAAATTACCATTGAGCACCTTACCATTTGCCTTTATTTTCCTTTGGTCTTGTCAACGGAAATCGTTGGTGACTTTAGCGCTGAAGTCTTTTTCAAATTTTCAAAATCCAATAAAAATGGAAGAGATTTTAAAAAGACTAGAAATCATAGAAAAACACGTATTAGACCAAAATCTAATACTAAAGAATGTGCTCAATTTTAATGAAGCTGCAAAGTTCATTGAAGTATCGCATTCACACTTGTACAAGCTCACCAGCTCGGGCAAAGTGCCATTCTATAAACCGAATGGTAAGAAGATATACTTCAACCGACAAGAGCT
>CAJWSQ010000128.1 GCA_913045895.1 uncultured Flavobacteriales bacterium
ATTTCGTACCGGTGTCAGCGGCTGAAACGCTTCGTCAACGTGAGTTATTGAATAATAGTTACCTCTGCTGAGCGCGTGTCTTTTACAATTTTCAGGCGTTTTCCAGGATTAAATCCACACGATAAATACAGCTTAAAATCAGGATCTACAGAGCAACATTTGAAGGGTGATATTTTGCATTACAGCTTTTATCACTTTGAAGAACACTTGAAGCAAATACATAAGTTCACGGATATTTCATCGAAAGCAGCATTCCAAAAAGGCAAGCACGGATATTGGTTTAAAATCATATTAAATCCAATTGCCAAGTTTTTGGGTGGATACATCTTAAAAGCTGGCTTTTTAGATGGAAAAGCAGGTTTTAGAATTGCCTGGTATTCGGCTTATGCTACATATTTGAAATACTCAAAACTTCGAAAACTGGAAAAATCAGCATCATGAGTATTAAAGTACTACATGTTTCAACTCCAACCAGCTGGAGAGGTGGCGAGCAGCAAATGCGCTATTTAATTGAAGAATTAACTGCTTTTGATGTGCAATCATTTGTGTTTTGCAGCAAAGGCGGAGTTGTTGAGCAGTTTTGTAAAGATTCCAATATTCCTTTTCGATCGCAAAAAGAAGTGTTTGCAGTAAACCCAGCTTACGCCAAATCAATTGCTAAATACTGCCATGATGAAAACATCGATTTGATTCATGTTCACGATTCACACGCTCATACATTCGCGGTGATGTCTGCTTCTTTGTTTGGCAATAAAACGCCTATTGTAGTTAGTAGACGCGTTGACTTTCCGATTTCTAAATCTCCATTATCAAGATATAAATACAATCATCCGCAAGCGGTTCGTATTTTATGTGTTTCTGATGCCATTAAAGCCATTATGGCAAAGGATATTGAAAGACCAGAAAGGTTAGAAACCGTTCATTCTGGAATCAATCTTAATCGTTTTAGACCAATTGCTCCAAAGGGAAAATTGCGCAACGAATTTCAGATTAAAACCAAGTATTTGGTTGGAAATGTAGCTGCACTTGCGCCACACAAAGATTACCACACTTTTATTAAGACAGTAAAAGTTTTAGTTCAAAAAGGATTGGACGCCACTTATCTGATTATTGGTGATGGCCCAATGCGAGAACAGGTGGAGCAATGGGTTAAAGAATCCGGTGTTTCTGAACACATCATAATGACTGGTTTTAGAAATGACATTCCTGAGATATTACCTGACTTGGATTTGTTTTTAATCACTTCTGAAACTGAAGGATTAGGAACTTCTATATTAGATGCTTTTGCTTGTCAGGTTCCGGTAGTTGCAACTCAAGCAGGTGGAATTCCTGAAATTGTACGTCCAGATTATTCTGGAATTTTAGCTCCAGTGAAAGACTCAAATAAACTAGCTGAAGGCGTTTTAAAGATGCTCAACGATGAGAAGTACAAGCAAGAAATAATTGCTGGATCTCAACAAATTCTGGAGACATTTACTACCCGAGCAGTTGCAGAAAGAACATCTCAGGTTTATCGAGAGATTTTACACTAAGTGTTTCTTCAAATATCCACTTCCAGCGTAAAGAGTGAAGTGATAGAAATATGCAATAAAGGTTACTCCCACCTGAGTTTCGAGGGTATCTTCATTGATCATGCTTAAAATTGCTATGATCCAAAAAAGCTGAAAAGCTAAGTTGATTGGACCTCTGTGCATAAAGAAAGGAGCAATCAAAACCCAAATAAAATACATCAATCCAAGTGTTCCGAAAGTCAGCCAAATGGTGAGGTATTGATTATGTGCTCTCAACCTATATTTTTCTTCTGGTGGATTTTCTTGATTCTCATAAGCCTCTTTGAAAGCAATCTTCACATCACCTGTTCCAACGCCAATCCATAAGTGATCTAATGCAATTTGCTTGGCTGTTTTCCAATACACAAAACGCTGTGAAAGCGATCCACCTGAAACACCAAAACCATTGTAATAGCGATCTACCTCCCAAATAGTAGAGTAAACTCGTTTATATAAAATACCACGTTCTAAAAAACGGTAATTGGTGACGCCATTTTCAATGGCTTCAATATCGGTATCTGAAAGCTGAGCAACACCTTCTCGGTCTTTTCTCAAACCCTTAGAAGCCATGTAACGCTGTACAATTTCTAATTGTGGAGTAACAGATCCATCTGCTTTGTATAAAGGTTTATTACTACGCTCTAACCAAGCATCATTTAATTCTTGATCGGCCAAATAATACTTGACATAGTAGCCATTTTCTTTGGTCTCGTTTCCCCACTCAAAACGGTATTCCTCACCACCTTTTGAGAGTTTGTCGGCTTGCTTCCAATTAACGTCTTTGATCGTATAAAAATCATTAGCAATACTGTAAGTGTACAGTGTAAACCCCATAATAGCTAGCAGGAAAATTCCACCAGTTATTATTCCTTTTTTACTTTTAATGCTGTTTTTAAACAACAAACCAACCCAATAAAGAGCCAAAATCAACAGGATTATAATTCCCGAAAGCGCATTGAGTAAATACAAGAATGTGACTAAGATGGCTGCAACAACAATGTAGATTATCCACCAAGCGCTCCAAATCTTTTCTTCTCGCGCATAAATCAAGGTCATGAAAGTAGCCAAAACCACCATCAAACTCAATCGAATATGAGATATGAATGGTGACCAATCACGGTGATTTTCTAGGTTATTAGAATAACCGTATATCACACAAATGAAAGCTGAAGTAACCGCTGCAGCAATAAAGAAATGCCAGATCAATTTGGTTTCCTTGGGTTTGTAATCATACCCAGCTCCCAAAACAATAGGCATAGCAAGCAACGGCAGTTTGATATTTAAATCATGAAAACCATAATCCATATCATCAGACCACAAGAGTCCAAATACGTGTAAAAGAAAAAAGCCTAAGAAAAACAGGCTAACCTTGCTATTCTTAAGCTTATTGAAACGATCTATAATGTTGGGTTCTAATAACCACAGACAAGACAACGCAATTACCGATGTACTAATAACCGGCATCGAAAAGAACAACCCAACCACCAGTGATACGCTAAAGAAAACATTAGCATAATGGAACCACGAAATGGGAACTGGGTTTTTGAATTGCATTTAGTTTTTCTCTTCGTCTAAGTTTACATTTCCAGCTAAAACGCCATTGTATTTATCAGCATCGTGAAGAATTTTAATAGCTGCATCAATATCATCATCTTCACCTAAAGCAGCAATAATTCTTCCTTTTTGATAGTAGTAGCGAGAAATCAATTCGTTTTCCAATACCAAAGAAATCTGCTCGCGGAAAGTTTGTAAATCCAACTCTTTGTTGCGGTGCATTTTCTCTTTCAGAGATGCATAATCAGATTGAATTTCTTGGTAATACTTTTCTTCTTTAGTTGCTTCCTCTAACTTCTCTAACATTTTCTCTGTTCGAGTAGTGTATTCGTAATCTTTACCATCTAACCATTTGGTAAAATCAGCATAGATTTCATCAGTAATTTCAAAATCTTCTGCAGCTGGAATACTTTCATGTGTAGCTCTAAACTCAGTTGCATAATCAAAGATCAAGCGCTTGCCAACCAATGTTTGAGTAATTGGAGCTATCTCTTGTCCTTCAGTATGCTGATCTGGCTCAATTCCTGCGCCATCTAGAACAGTTCTACCATTTTTGGTTTTGTACTCTGTTCTCAATGAATCAGGAATTTCTTGTGCTCTACCATCATCATTTTTGTGCGCATAATCTAACCGCTGAATACATCTTCCACTTGGAGTGTAGTATTTAGCAACAGTCACTTTCATTTTGGTATTGTAGCTCAAGCTTCTGGTTTGTTGAACCAATCCTTTACCAAATGAGTTTTCACCAATAATTACAGCTCGATCTAAATCTTGAAGTGTTCCAGAAACAATTTCAGAAGCTGAAGCCGAACCACCATCAATTAAAACAGTCAAAGGAATTTCTAAATCTACTGGCTGATTAATTGTACGATGACTGCGATCCCAATCTTTCACTTTTCCTTTCGTGAAAACCACTTCTTGTCCTTTTGGCACAAATAAATTCACGATGTTTACAGCTTCGTTTAGCAATCCACCGCCATTTCCTCTCAAGTCTAACACGATTGATGTTGCACCATCTTCTTTCAAAGCAACTAAGGCTTCTTTCACTTCGCGAGATGCCGTTTCTGTAAAACCAGTCAATTTGATGTAACCTACATCAGAAGCAACTTTACCGTAGTAAGGAACATTGTCAATCTTAACTTCTTGACGGGTTACTGTGATGTCAATAGGCTCGTCTAAGCCAAAGCGCTTTACTGTAAGAACCAAATCAGTGTTTGGTTGACCGCGAAGAATGGAACTCATTTCAGAAGACGATTTTCCTTCAGCAGGTTCGCCATCTACTTTTAAAATGATGTCTCCAGCTAAAACTCCCGCTTTTTGAGCTGGCATATCTTCATATGGCTCAGAAATCATTACGTGCTCATCACGCTTTTGGATTAATGCTCCAATTCCACCATACTGACCAGTTGTCATGAAACGGAAATCCTCGATCTCACTCTCTGGATAATAAACCGTGTATGGATCAAGTGATTCTAACATGGCATCAATGCCTGTTTTCATCAACTCTCCTGGCTTGGTATCATCAACATAAAACGTGTTAAGTTCTTTGTAAAGTGTAGTGAATATATCGAGGTTCTTAGATATTTCGAAGTAATCTTCAGAAAGGCTATTGAAATTGTATCCTGTTAACAAAACGGCTGATACACCAGTTGCCAACAAGATTTTTTTAGCTGCGTTTTTCATTTTCATGAAGCTGATTTTTTGGTGTGAATCACGATTGATCTGGGGTAGATTCAACAATAGAAACTAAACGTTGTAAAGATAAAATTATTTTGGCGGAGGTTGAGTGGAAATCGGGTAAGCGCTTGCCAGTAAACATCAGCATCACGCTCATTCCAACTTGTTTATTTTCTACAACGGATAAGAGTTCTTGCTTGTTCAAACGATATGCCTCTCGCATCAATCTTTTTACCTTGTTGCGGTCTACAGCATGTTTGAATCTGCGTTTAGAAACTGAAAACATCACTTTAACAGGAACATCCTCAGCCTCGTGTATCAAATACACTATCCGAATGGGATGATTAGCAAAACTTTCGCCCTGCTTCATCAAATCCTCAATTCGGATTTTGCTTTTGAGTATTTCTGTTCTTGGTAATGTATTCATCATCATAAAAAAAGGGGAAGCCAAATTTAATCAGCTGTCCCCTTTCCATTTAATATGTTCAGTAAACTTATTTCTTGTTTACGTCTTTAATATAATTCTCAATGGCCATCGTCATTGATGGAGCATTTTGAGTTGGTGCTTTGATGTCTACACGCAATCCAGCTTCTTCAACAGCTTTCATGGTTGTAGGACCAAATGCAGCAATACGGGTGTCATTTTGTTTGAAATCTGGGAAGTTTTTCATCAAAGACTCAATTCCAGCTGGGCTAAAGAACACTAACATATCGTACAATACATCTTCTAAGTCGCTCAAATCTGAACAAACGGTGTTGTACAATACAGCTTTGGAATAAGAGAATCCTTGTTTTTCTAACAACTCAGGGATTTCTTTTTTCAAGATGTCTGAACACGGTAACAAGTACTTGTCTTGTTTGTGTTTCTTCATCACATCAATCAACTCTGCAAAGCGCTGTTTACCATGAAAAATTTTACGTTTACGATAAACCACGTACTTCTGTAAGTAGTAAGCTGTAGATTCTGAGATGCAGAAATATTTCATACTCTCAGGCACGGTTACGCGCATTTCTTCAGCCATACGGAAGAAGTGGTCAACAGCATTTCTACTTGTAAAAATGACTGCACTGTGTTCCAAAAAGCTAATTTTTTGCTTTCTGAATTCCTGAACTGTGATTCCCTCCACGTGAATAAATGGACGAAAATCGATTCTAAGCTTGTACTTTTTAGCCAAGTCGAAATAAGGAGATCTTTCGCTCTCCGGTTTTGGCTGTGATACCAAGATGCTCTTTACCTTCAAACTCATGTGTTTCTGGTTTCCGCACTTCACCGATTAGTTAGTTATGCTATGGAATTTGAAATTCTCAGAACTCCTAACAGTATAAAAAGCGGTAAAATTTCAAGTGTGCAAAGGTACAAAATTATGTATACCAGCGAAAAATTCGTAGAATTCATTGCTAAGTAGACCAACTTCACAATGCGTCCTAAATACATAACTCCACCAACAAAAAAGGCTATCCAGTAAAACCAAAAGGCATTAATCACACCCGTATACAAATGCAGCAATACCAAAGGAAACAACAACAATCCGAAGGCTTGTGTAAATTGGAATGAATTGAAAATATACTCTTGTGAATAGTTCGTGGAAGTGAAAAACCAATTGGATAATTTCACTAAAATATTTTTCACGATAAAAAGACCTAAAGAGAGCAGAAACATCCATCCGAACACCACTCCAAAAGATTCATTTTGCAAATTGAACCAACTCAAATGCACTGGCATAAACGACAATGAAATACTGATGATAATCAAACTAGAGAATAACATCAGTAAATTGACATCGCTTCGCAATACTCCTTCTTCACGCAACATTTGAGAAACAAATCGGGTGCTGAAAAAGCTTTCGCCCAATTGTGTTAATCGTTTTGATTTTACGGTTCGTAAATAGGCAAACACTACCAAAACCAATAATAGCAACCAAAAAACACCATCAACCGATCGAACCACTCGCTCTTTGAAAGGTAATGGTTTATAAACCGCAGCATCAAAAGTTGTTGAAAACGGATAAGCTCCCCAATCGGTAAAACTGACCTCTTGCGGTTTCTCCATCAACAAATTAGAAGTTGAATCTACAGGCTGAATAAATACGAATTGATTTTCGTGCATATAAATTGATAGCGCTTTTGAGCGGGACAAAATTACTAGATTTGAACCCAATTAAACTAGAAGAAATGACAGATAGATACGAAGCACACGATTATTACCTGATGGATGAGTTTTTGACGGATGAGCAAAAGCTGATGCGCGACTCACTCAGAACGTGGTTAAAGAAAGATGTTTCTCCAATTATTGAAGACTATTTTGAACGTGCTGAATTCCCGCATCAAATTGTAAAAGGGTTAGGTGATCATGGCTGTTTTGGGCCATATATCCCAACTGAATACGGTGGTGCTGGAGTTGATCAAATCACTTACGGTTTATTGATGCAAGAATTAGAACGCGTAGATTCTGGCATTCGATCAACTTCTTCGGTTCAATCATCTTTGGTAATGTATCCGATTTACAAATTCGGAACAGAAGAACACCGCAAAAAATACCTTCCGAAATTAGCTACTGGCGAAATGATTGGTTGTTTTGGTTTAACTGAACCAGATCACGGATCAAACCCTGGTGGAATGGTTACCAACTTTAAAGATATGGGCGACCACTATCTTTTAAATGGTGCTAAAATGTGGATTTCAAATGCTCCATTCGCAGATGTTGCTGTTGTTTGGGCAAAAGATGAAAGCGGACGAGTTCACGGTTTAATTGTTGATCGTGGAATGGAAGGATTCTCAACTCCTGAAATGCACGGAAAACACTCATTACGTGCTTCGGCAACTGGTGAGTTGATTTTTGATAACGTAAAAGTTCCTAAAGAAAACTTGATGCCGGGTAAAAGTGGTTTGGGTGCTCCTTTGATGTGCTTAGATAGTGCTCGCTACGGTATTGCTTGGGGAGCTATTGGTGCAGCTTTAGATTGCTACGATTCTGCTTTGCGCTATGCTAAAGAAAGAACACAATTTGATAAACCATTGGCTGCTTTCCAATTGACGCAAAAGAAATTGGCTGAGATGATTACTGAAATCACGAAAGCTCAAATGTTGACTTTCCGTTTAGGACAGCTTCGCAACGAGGGAAGAGCAACTTCTGCTCAAATCTCAATGGCAAAACGCAACAACGTAGATATGGCCATCAACATTGCTCGTGAAGCACGCCAAATTCATGGTGCAATGGGAATCACAGGAGAATACCCATGTATGCGCCACATGGCTAACTTAGAAAGTGTAATTACTTATGAAGGAACACACGACATTCACTTGTTAATTACAGGAATGGACGTAACAGGAATTAGTGCTTTTAAATAATCTGACTATAATCTTAAAATAAAAAAAGGAGCTTAATTAAGCTCCTTTTTTATTACTTATCAATTATCAACTTACTTGTATTGTTTGTATTCGCTCCTTTCAGTACTACAACATAAACACCTGCGGGGAGTTGTGAAATGTCTAATTGAGTTTGTGAGCCACTTATTTCCTGAT
>CAJWSQ010000129.1 GCA_913045895.1 uncultured Flavobacteriales bacterium
CAACCAATTTGAATTTGTAAGAATATCCATTAATTGCAAGAATTTTATCGAGTGAATTACTTAATGGTTTAATGTCTTCTTTACGGTTTTTATCAGATGCAGCAACCCAATTACCAGCTGTATTTAAATAAGCGTATACAGAGTTGTTGTTGTGAGGGTTATTGTCAACAGCTCCATCAAAACGGTCTTCATCACAAACATATATGAGTGCAGAAGGCATTCCGTTATTGGCATCACCAGGAGCCCAAAGAGTTAAAACATTACCGTCACCATATATCCCAGCAGATTCATAGTCAGTTTCTCTTGAAGCCATAATGAAATGAGCCCCACCAGTTCCAAAATCTTGTGCTCCAGAACCGTGAGTCCATACATCGTCATTGATGATTACCATTTCATCTCCAGCAGATGTAGAAAGTGTGATTTTTCCATTAACATCTAATTTATTGTCTGGTGTTGTTGTTCCTATACCTACGTTTCCAGATGCCAAAGAATACATATCAACTCCAGAAGTAAACCAATCAGTGTCATTCATCGATAATGAAACAGAATTACCATTCGAAATGGTAAGGTTAGAACCTGAAAGACTTAAAGTTTGTAATTCATTCGTGGAGTCGCCATCGATTTCTGTATTTAGATAACCAGCATTAGAGTGATTTCCCCAACTGTATGCGTTATTCCAATTGGTGATATTGGTGTTTGTTATACCAGCTGATGGTGAAGCACCAAACACGGGATCAGTTTCATTGTAGCTATCTAGTTTGTTGTTCCAGTTGGTAGTGTCAGTACCAGTAATAGCACCAGCAACAGAAGTACCAAACACCGGATCAGTTTCAGTGTAGCTATCTAGTTTGTTGTTCCAGTTGGTAGTATCGGTACCAGTAATAGCACTAGCAACAGAAGCACCAAACACAGGATCAGTTTCGGTGTAGCTATCTAGTTTGTTGTTCCAGTTGGTAGTATCGGTACTAGTAATAGCGCCAGCAACAGAAGCTCCAAACACGGGATCAGTTTCCGTGTAGCTATCTAGTTTGTTGTTCCAGTTAGTAGTATCTGTACCAGTAATAGCGCCAGCAACAGAAGTACCAAACACAGGATCAGTTTCGGTAACACCTCCAACTACACTTTCAGCAGTTTTAGCATGTAGTGCATACGGAACGCTTAAAAGTTGACTTGTTCCTGAAATGGTATAGTTAGAACCTCCGTTAGGGTCGGTTTCAGTTTTGATAAAGTAGGGGCCATTTGCCCAATCAATGGTGTTTAGATCTCCACTAACTACATTACCAGCTCCAATTTCAATGGTAACTAAACCATTAGCATTTGAAGTTGGGGTTTGTGTTTCCACATAAACCTCTGCACCAGTGGCAGACCCTTGCAATATTGAGATTTGCATACCAACTGCAGATGAAGACACTAGATTGTTGCTTCCATCTCTCACAACAGCTTGATAACTCATTCTATCTGGACTCTGAGCCCATAAACTTGCAGACATCAATAATGCTGCACATACGGTATATAACTTTTTCATAGCTTTAGTTTTTTATGACTTTAAACGTTTGGATTTTCTTAGATTTTTGGTCTACTACGTTGATGAAATATGTTGAAGATGGTAATTGTGCTGTTTCAATTGGAGTGAGTGTTTCAGTTACTTTACCAGTGTTAAGCAATCTGCCTTGCATATCATACAATTGATATGATAATTCTTCATTGTTATAATTGCCTATCTGCAAGGTTAAATCATTAACAGTAGGGTTTGGGAAAACAGAAAGTGTTATTTCAAGAGCTGTTTCTTGTATACCTACCGTATAAATTTCATAAGGCTGTTGTACTCCTTGACTTACAGTTCCGTTATCACTTGTGTTTGAGGTGTATGCTATTTGTCCAATACTGTACGATACAGAGCCTCCAGTACCTGTTGCTTCTCCACCACTGGCAGTATTTGCACTTTGTGCATTTAGAGCACCACCAAAGCAAAGCAATAGAATACTTAACTTAATTTTTTTGTGTTTCATTAGATTGATAGGATTAATATGACTTTTATATAGGGATTATTGAATAATTTTCACAAATTAAATATTAAATAATTAATCGCTTGATTAAAACTATTATTTGCCTCAATATATAATTTGATATTTATCAATACAAAGTCGTGTTATAACTTGGCGCTATTATTCTGACTATTACATGACTTATTGTTATCTGTTATAAGTAGTTAAATAAAATGTCAAATAGTGGTCTAAATACAATATTAATATCATCAAATAAGTATCTAATATGTGATGAAAATTATATACTTATTTGATAATTAAAGCAGTAATATTTTATCTAATTAGCTACCTATAAGGAGGGCCAGAAACCCATCCAACAATAGATTCTCTGGTGCCTTTTATTACGGGGGTAACTCGGTGCATAACAAATGAAGGGAATATGATAATGGTTCCCTTTTCTCGTGGAGCTGTTACAGTTTTATTGTTAATCATAAATTGTAAATCACCACCTTCGTATGAATCAGCATCAGATAGCTGCATGGTGATACTTAATTTACGGGCAGAAATCTCTCCAGCTCCAAAATCCAAGTGCCAATCAAAAAAATCTCCTTCTGAATATCTAGTGAGTTGTAACTCTTGATGAAAGCCCAATAAATCAAACCAATACCGCTCATTATTACATTGAATAGCTAAGCCTGCCAGTTTATCATAAAGCCAATTGTTATTGGATATGTTATCGATGAACATGACTGAACTCTTTCTGAGTTCATCATTGTATTCATTCTCTCCAGATAGTGTAGCTTTTTGGGTTTTATCGGCTTCCCAAAATCGTTGTATTCTAGCTATTTCGTGCGGAAGAAATAAACCTTGGTAGTATACAAAGTCTACATAATTTTGCTTGAGAGGTAGACCAAAAGAGTAATTTGTTTCCATAGGCAGAGATTATTCATGCAATGATCAATTAAATGCTGTACTTAGCTATTAAATTAAGCTGATTTTTTTAGTAGAAGCATCTTTTCTTCATTCTACTTTGTCAGTTGGGTGATTTTTGCCCCATCATATTTCCAAAGTCCTTTTCGACCACCAAACCAAATGTGGTGATTTAGGTCTTCTACAATAAAGGTAATTCCGCTAAATGGTGAGCCATCGGTATTTAAGAATTCAGTGAAATGGTCTTGATGCAAATTGCATATTCCGGCAGCTCCTCCCAGCCATAATTTTTTGTCTTTGTCTTCAAGAATTGAACGGATGTTTTTGTGGCAGGCGTTTTCATCTAAAGAGTAGGTGTAGAAAGATCCATTGTTGTAAACGGTTAAGGCACTTTTTCTATTGCCATTAAAACCCAGCCAGATCTTACCGTCTGAGCCCACATATATATCGCGAATCATATCATCGCTTAAACCGTCTTTGCGCAAATACTTTTTGAAAGACTTTCCGTCAAATTGATTTAGTCCACCGTAAGACATGGAGGCAAACCAGATATTTCCATTCAAGTCTTCAGCGATGTCTGGAATCCAATTGTGATAAAGGCTGTCTTCATATTTAGCTCCTTGTTCGGCAAGAATTGATGTAAACTGCTCTTGATCATAATGATAGGCTCCGCCACCTCCAGTACCAATCCAAAAATCGCCTTTTTGATCTTGAATAATAGCATGAACCGCATTGGGATTGATGATAGGATATACTTGATCTAACCACTGGCTTGAGGTGTCTTGCTGTGGAATAGGAATGTGGCTAAAGGTATGGTCTTCGTATTTTACCAATCCTTTATTTGTGCCAATCCAAATGGAGTTGTTGTGGTCGGCTGTTATTGCATATACCTGATTGCCGATTAGCCCGTCTTTTTGGGTGAATTGTGTAAACGATTTGCCATCAAATTGAAAGATTCCACTGCCATTTGTTCCAAACCACAAATTGCCCAATTTATCAGAATAGCCACAATAAAATCCGTTTTCGGGAAGTGGAATTTTTAAGGTGTCTGTTTCTGGTTTTTGTTGGACTGTGGTACTGTTGTGTACTTGGGGTTTGTTTTGACCAATGCACGAAACAACAAGTAAGATTGTGAGAATTAGAAGTAGGTATTTAGTTGTTGAATACATTAATAAGTTTTTTACGCTTAGAGTCTTTGAATTAGAGACAAAGATCAAGTCGGGTAGCGGTGGTTATAGTGCTCACTACAAAAGTTTAGCCTTTTCTTCTGTTGGCCAACAGTTTATTGATATAACCAAAAGCAAGCCCCATAATTACCCAGCTGACTAGACCAAGAGAAATACGCTGAATACTTAACTCAAGTGGTTCATCATTAAAAAAGGGATCTATAAATACGATAAATACAAACATGATTAAGCCCCAAGCTAGGCCTTGAAACAGATAAAACGAGTTTGATTTAACTTCTTTTTGTGCCATGTTTTTTTACTTTTTTATGTTCGGGTGACTAAACTTACAAATAAACTCGGGTTTTACTACTGATTTATGTTAGTTGAATTTAGTGGTTTTAATGTGCACTTCTGTATTTAATGAAGTTCATATCTAAACCAACCACGGTAAAAGTACCAGCTTAGCTATCTGCCGAGATAAAGTTATTAGAAAGTAGTGAAGTGTCAAGTTCATCGTCAAACTGTTTTTGATTTAAACTTGTTTAGTCACCTGCATTATTTTTATACGTCTCCAAAATGGAGAAGTCTTTTTTAGCATCATTCATCAACATCATTTCTGAAAGTTCAATAATATCGGCTTCAGCTGTTAAAATGTTTCCAGATTGAAACATCGGGTGTGGATCATATTCTATAACAAGTTGAGCAGCTTTTGCCTCTTTTTCTCCTTTTAACTTGCTAGCAAGATATAATGCCATATCAATACCAGCCGAAACACCTGCTGAGGTAATAAACTTGCCATCTTCTACTATTCGTTCTCTTGTAGGAATAGCACCAAACCTTGATAACATTTCTATTGGTTTCCAATGAGAGGTTGCTTTTTTACCTCTCAAGAGTCCTGTAGCACTCAAGATTAAGGAGCCTGTGCAAACAGTTACAGTTTTACTAGTTGTCTTGTTTATTTTTTTTATCCAATTCAAAACTTTTGTATCACTCATCTCACGGATAAATCCTACGGTTGAGCCTGGAATCAACAGAATATCGGCTTTTTGAATTTCATCAATTTCGTACTTAGCGTTTAGGTGTACAAATTGACTGTCGGCTGTGATTTCACCTTTTTTACTAGCCACAAACTTGATATTTACATCTTTTAAATTTCTGAGAATTTCATAAGGGCCGATTGCATCAAGCATGGTCATTCCGTGGTAAATGTATATTACAATTTCCATGACATTTTAATTGAATAAGGATGATATTAATGCATTTTAATTTGCAACTTCTATGGCTACGTTACCTCTTTTCCTTCCAGTGTCAACATATTCATGGGCGTTAACAATATCAGATAGCGAGAATGTTTTATCGATAAATGGTTTGAGCTTTCCTTTATCAGCAAGTTCGCATAATTTATTCAGGTGTTCCTGACCAGGGTTAGTGAGTGCCTGTGTAGACACAAATTTGCCCTCTTTTTTTAGGATTTTTATGGCTTTGGATTTTGAGGTTTTCCCAACTGCATCAAAAACGATATCAAATTTTTGATCGAGCGAGGAATAATCCATAATACTATAATCCATTGTAGCATCTGCTCCCAGTGATTTTACCATGCTGAAGTTTGAATTGCTGCATACAGTAGTTACAGCGGCTCCTTGTGCTTTGGCAATTTGGATTGCGTGACTTCCAACGCTTCCTGAGGCACCATAGATCAATACATTTTGTCCTTTATCTAGCTTGGCCTTTTGCAAAAGGAATAAAGCGGTCATTCCTCCAACGGGTAGAACAGCAGCTTCATTGAAACTAAGTGTTTTGGGTTTTAAAGCCAAAACCCCTTTCTTTCGGTTTTCTGGAATACATAGATACTCGGTGTAGGATCCAGATGGGAGCATAGTTGGAGTGCCAACTACTTCATCACCTACCTTATACTTGGTTACTTCTTTTCCTACGGCTTCAACAATTCCGGAAAATTCGTGTCCAAGAATCTCCTTTTTGGGCTTGAATAAACCGTAAACCAGCCGAACGATAAGCCAGGCAATAATAGGGAAGTTAGAACTGCGTAGGCGGGCGTCTCCTGAAGTAACACTGGTGGCATAAATTTTTACCAGAACTTCGTTTGGTTTAGGTGTTGGCTTTTCAATATCCACCATTTGCAAAACACTTGGTGAGCCATATTTGTTATAAGTAATTGCTTTCATTTTTTGATTTTTTGAAAATTGTGGATTTATGATTCGTGTTATTTAGAGTCCGTTTACAAATCTGCGAAAGGTGTGTATAAACAAGTTTTGCTCTTCGATATATCCTTCGTGGGCACTGTTTTCAAGTATAACTAGCTCTTTTTCCTGAAAATTGGGCCCGCCTATACTGTTGAAGGCATCATAACCCATTTCAATGGTATTCACGCCATCATGTCTTCCCCAGATTACGATACTCGGTGTTTTGATTTTGGCCATGTCTTCGCTTAGGTTCAATTTCAGGATGTTAAAACGAGGTACCAGATACTTGCCATTGAAAAAGACAGCCAATGAAAGATAGGAATTCATAGTGCCAATAGCCCCAACTTCCGGTCCTTCAACTTTTTGATTTGGGTCTTTGCGGTAAGCATTGGTGTTAGAGAGGTAACCATCGTATTTAAAGTAGTTCTCCTTATTGGTCATATCCGGAACTGTAGCACACCAATCGCGCGCTTCTTTCCAGTAGGATACATCTATACCTTTATCGATCTGTTTTTGTGCGTAATCTTTCACAAACACTACAGATTTTGGAAGTCCTTCCACCAGATTATGACCGCTGTCCATGCAGATGAATCCGTCAATCTTTTCCTGGTAATTTTTGGTGCTGAGGTAAGCGCTACCAAGGGCGCCTCCCCAGCTAATACCGTAAAACACAATACGCGGGTTTTGGTATCTAAGTTTTATGGTTTCCACCACCAAATCTAAATCATCTACAAATTGCTCAACGGTAAAAGTACTTGCATCTGGGTTACCCATTGAAAGTCCTGATCCTCTCTGATCCCAGTATGCGAAGGCATAATCGTTTTCAAGTTCTTTGGCTACTGGCATGAAGGATGGCAGAGAAGCATTGCCACCAGGGCCTCCATGTAGAAAGAGTATAAACGTTTTCGACTCAATATTACCTTTAACATAAACGGGCATTTCCGCTCCTGCATTTTTTACAAAAAAATGATCACCCTCATAAAAGCTTTCTTTTTCGCAAGAGGGAAGCAGTATGAATGTTGAAATTGAAAGGAGTATCAATAGTTTTTTCATTTCTTATTCAGTTTATAAGTGAAACCTATTTTGGCTGCTAAATGCGGAAGGAAAGTGTGATTGAACGAGGATTGTAGATAAACTTCAGGGCCAAGGTAAATGGTACATGGCAGCTTGTTTTTTTTAGTTCCGTCCCAGCCAAAGAGCAAAGATGTTGTCGGCATAAAATGAGAATGCCCCCAGTTAGTAGCTTTTTCAACACCGCCATTTTCAGCTCGCTGATAAATTGTGCCTGCGGCCCATGAATGCATGTATCCGGCACCGATGTTTATATCAGCAAATGTTGATCCAATGGCCAGTCGTGATCCGATGGATGTTTTGAGAAAAGCAGAGGTGTTATTCCAGCGATGCCAGTAACCGCCAAGGTCTGTATCCCAATGGATGGTAACCCAATTGTTTTTCGAAATGGTATAATCGATACCTATACATAGTCCGGGATGCAGAACTAATTCTCCGAAGTATTCTAATTTAAATGCAATTCTTTCCTTAAATTCTTCTCTGGTTTTGTCTTTTTCTTGAGCCATAACACCGGCTGAGCATAGAACTGTGATGAATATGGTTACAAAAGGTGCTTTCATTGATTTTATATTAGATTAGGTAAAGCATGGTAAAGCTCATAGCAATCATTAATCCGTCTTCAATAATGGTTACTGTACTCATGGGGAGATTAAAAACTGCTCCCAAACAGGCGCATTGAATTTTCTTTTTATTCAACACCGTTTGTAATACGCCTACAATGCTTGCCGACATTACAATTAATGCAACTAAGTTGGTTACGAAGGGGTTGAAATTGAGCAGAAATGAAATTCCTAAAAACAATTCCACAAAGGCATACATATAGGCCCATACTGGAATTTTTTTCGCTACTACATCATACATCACGTAGCTTTCTGCAAATGCCTTCAGATTTAACATTTTAAAGAATGAAAACACCAAAAAGAATCCAGCCATGAAGTGGCGCATCC
>CAJWSQ010000130.1 GCA_913045895.1 uncultured Flavobacteriales bacterium
TGTGCAAATAGCGCGAGATGTTCTATTCGGGTATCTCAATGTTATACATTGCTTCAATGAAAGCATTCAGTTCATTCTTATCGTTTTGGTTTATGATGTACTCACGTTCATCCTGGTTGAAATCATAGACACCAAAACTTTTGATGTAATTCCTACTTAACGAATAGTAGCCAGAACCATAGGGCTTGCTGGAATGCACCACATAGAACCAAAACAGTTTGGAACTCATCAATTTTTGGAGAAACTGCAATTCCTGCTCGGTTTGAGACACTACTGCAATTCCGTTGTAAAATAGTAGGTCTTCATCATCGCTAAAGGTGTAGTGCGGAATGTGTGGGGTGATGTGTGGGAAGAATAGTTTGGTACTGTACTTTTCCAACGACTGATTCCGGCCATAGGCATACCAGTTTTCGTATTTCCCTTTTCCTTTATCGCGTGTGGCTAGGGTTTCTTTTTTTGCCTCCAGATAGGCATATGCTCTAGGATAGCGGTCTTGAAATTCATCCTGGGCGATGAGTTTGGCATCGCCTTGTGCATCGAACTCGTAGGGAAAAATTGCCTTTTGCCGTAGTTCTTTTATACTCTTAGCCTGGGTGAGTTTGTTTGGGTTAATGATCTCCTTGCATATACCCTTTTCTATTGGGTATTCGGATCCGTTTTGAAGGTAATAGAACTCATCATCTTCTTTAATTTCACTGAAGATGTAAATGTGGTTTTTAAGTGTAGCAATGCCGTTGCGGGTGCGGTATAAATCTCCAAATGCCGGTCCTGCTTCTTCTATCTGAGTTAACAAATCATGATGCCGCAGATTCCAACCGTTTTTATGGTTGAGTTTGGCATAGTTGATTCGCTGAAACGGGATGTTTTCGGTCAGCGATTCCTCACCTCCTTGTGCATACTGTACCGTTTGCGATTCATTCTTTTGGAGGAAACAGATACAGGTGTAGGTGGATTTGCTTTGAAAGACCTGATTTCCGCCAAAGTCCAGGATTTTCAGTGCAACAGCTTCATCTTCAAAATACTGACGCAATGCACGTCCATTTACACTCTTGAAGAAGGTGTTCATGGTGATGAACCCTAAAATTCCTTGAGGGCGAAGGTTTTCAAATCCAATTTGAAAAAAGGGAATGTACAGATCGGGGTGGCCCGAATCGCTCACTTTCCAATCAAAAATGAGTTCTCGGGATTCTTCATCAATGTTGCGCGAACAAACATAGGGAGGGTTGCCCACTACCACGTCAAAACCTGCGAAGTCTTCGTAATGATCTGTCCAATTGAAATTGAGTGCATTGCCTTTGTCAAGGTTGAACTCAAAGTCAGCATTTTCGCCTTCTGAAAGTGCCAGCAATGTTAGCAACAATTTGGAGCGGTTGATGGCATATTGCTGTATGTCCAGCCCGTAGATGTTTTCGGCAAAAATGATTTCGTAAGTTCTTTCGGTTTGATCGTGAATGGCTTTTGCTGTGGTGTAAAGAAAGCCCCCGCAACCGCAAGCCGGATCGCAGATTTTAACATTGGTAAGATCATCAAGGGAATTGAAACATTGATCAACAATGTATTCCCGAATGTTTTTTGGGGTGTAAACTGCCCCCGTTACAATTTTTTCCTCTGGCGAAATGACAAATTCGAATACTTGAATGAGTTCTTCGAGTTTGGTAAACTGGCATAATGGAAGAAACTCATTTAAGCCTTCAAAATCCTTGTCCTTTTCTTGAATCAGATAGGGATGTAAAAACGCATTGGTGGTATTTTCCAAGCCCAAGGAATAAAGGAAGGCAGACACGATTAGCCGATCCACCTCAAAGGGATCGGTTGAGTAACTTTTTAGATATGTGAATATAGTGTTATTCATTTTCGACAAATACACTCTCTTGAATCTGATACCATGCTTTTAGAACCTCATAGTGCAGCTGCTCCAGTTCCTTCTTTATGGTCTCGTCTGTTATTGTTTTCAATTTTTCCTCAATCTTGTCATTGAGCTGTTTCACCTTCTCTAGTTTCCACATTCTTTCATGAACAGGAAGCCAAAGTTTCAATTCCTTGATTATATATTTAGCTAATTCCGAATCATCTGAAGGGATGATTTTTCCCGTTGCCGATCGTTTGTATAGTAAGGTATACTGATCATCGATGGGGTCAATAAACCCTGCTTTTCCATCGTTTGGCGTTTGGGCATCTTTTGTGGGCCATTTGTTGGTTTTGGCACCATTGCAATATCAGCAGGAATACACCAAATTGTAGTAAAAATTCGGTGGGATATCGTGCTTAAAATCTTTTGGGTTTTGAGGTACGAAATGGTCAATTGTAAAACTTCGAATCCTTAACCTATCAAGGTCATCACAATACCCGCATCGTTGATTGAAGTCGGCTCTAAGTGTACCTAAATAAGAATAGTAATGTTTACATTCTTTCCGGTCTGGTCTTCGGGTAGGTGTATCGTTTCTGAAATACTGGGTCATTCTGAATCAGGTATTTTGTTCAGAAGTTCCTCTGTCTTGCTAATCAGCTCGTCCAATTTTTTGTTGGTGTCTTCTGAATAGAAGGATCGCGAAATATGACCCTTGGCAGAGACTGTTTGATCCAAGAAGTTATTCAGTTCGACATATCGATCTTCATCATCAGGTGCCAAGCCTTCAGTCTCTCGTCTTTTTTCAAGCTCTTCTAATTCAGCTTGCGAAGAGTCAATAGTAGCTTTATAGCTAACGGCTATTTTATTCAATTTCTGCTTGAAAATGTCGATTTTGGCACCAAGCATTTCATCCTTTCCGTTGACCAAATTGGCATTTGGAATATGATCTAACGCATCCAACTCGTGGGAGGTAATTATGACCAAAGGGTAGTGTTTATTGATTTCCTGAATTTTCTCAATGAGTTCATCGGCATTGAAATCTATCAGGCCATTTTCATCAAGGCGGAAGTCCAAGACAAGCATATCAAGGGAGGACGCGAGTATTTCCTCTGCTAACGATTTCGACTCCGTTTCTTCGGTAATTTCAAAGAGGACGACCTCAAAATCATCTTTCAAAAAATGATAGAAGGAGTTTCGTTGCCCCTTGTCTTCATCTACATAACCAATTTTGTACATAGCTATTTGTTTTTCTTCCTTCTCGGTAGGGTTATCTCTACTGAAAATCCTTGCTTGACAGGAAGCAGTTTTATTGATGCGTCTTTATAGTCCTCAATAACTAGGTTAACAATGTATAGTCCCATACCTGTTCCAATCTTATTTCCCTTGCGGTCTCTTTTGGAAGATTCGTTGGATTCAAAAATCCTTTGAGGTTCAGATTGATACTCTATCGTTAACCCGCAACCATTGTCTGTGAAGGTTATTTGAATTGAGTCGTCTTTTGCCTTCCAATCAATTATCACTTCCCGATCATAGTTTCCCTTGCGTTGCTTTAGTGCTGTTAATGAATTGGTTAACAGGTTGTTGAATATTGCGTCCAAGTCGACTTCAAATGCACGCATCACATTTGAAGCATCTTTACTTCCTTTCCGAGTTATGCGTACCCTGCGTTGTGATAGGGCATTGCTCCAAGTTGCCTGAAACTTTTCAAAGTATTCTCCGATATTAATATTCGTTCTAGTTCGCTTATCCCGTTTGAGTGTACTAAGCGAGTATTCAAGCCAATGTCGAAGTTTCAAATCTTCTTCTTTGATCAACTGAACCATGTAGAATGGGTTTTCCTCCTTGTCAACCGTTGCCAGGTCTTCCTTTGTGATATACTTTTTCATTTCCTTGATAAGAAAATCTGTTCTAGGCGTAAGTCGAGCCTTGAGGCTCTGTAGTTCATGTGCAAATGATGAGATAATTAGGCCAACACTAGCAAGCCCTCGCAGAAATCGAATCTCTTCATCTTTCTCTTCGATTTCTTGCTCAAACATTTTAGTTGTTCGAGCAAACAGTTTCTCACGTTCTGTACTTTGTCCTTCTGTTCCAGAGGGTCCTGATTCTGAATTGTCGGATTCTCCGGACTCATTGGATTCAGCTTCTTCTAGAATTTTATTTGCCTCCTCTTGTGCCCTCCGTTTATCCTCTTCATCCTTAAGTCGCTTTCTGGCTAATTCTGCCAGGCAAAACATTACAATGTTTCGGTCTCTCTCAAAGATTGCAATGACCTCCACCAGTATGTTTTTGAATAAATCAAAAGCGTCATTTTCTTGTATACCTTCCCGTCCTGATTTATCTTGAAAACTGGCATTTGCTATTCTTGAAATGGAGACCGTACCAGCGATTTGGTCTGGACCGATCCGATAACCGCCCACTTTTTGCCCAGGACCTCCGGGACTTTTGGCTTGTCTTTTACCCAAGTCTAACCAATCCTGTCCGTCTTCACCATATGGCCTCACTCGAAAATCATCTCGAAAAATCTTTACGCCTCCAAACTTACCTAGCCAAGAGCGTCTATTTGCACTGGAAATATCTTTGTAGGGAAACCTCTTTTTATCATTGCGATCGATTGCCCTCTTAAGGAAGTAGAAAGTAAAATCAAATTCGCCTATTTGATCTATGAGTTCTTCGTCCACATTACTTGAGAAACCGGGTAATTCTTTCAGCTTTTTTTTCAGAGTAAATGATTCCTTTTTGAAGGTCGTTAGGTTGTACGGGGGGGATTTCATCAAATCCATTTCAAAGACCTCCCCATATTCTTCTTCCAAAACCTGCTTATCGAGTTCATTGCGGGTAATAGTAACCTCTAGTTCATGTTCGGCTCCTCCGATGTACTTGGCTGCTACTTTGTAATCATAATCATCATAATACGCACTGTTCACCTGCCCGAATTCCAGCGGTTCATTGGTTGAAAAAAGATGTACAGCGAATTCAGGTTGTTCTTTCGGGGGAATCAGAACCTCAAGGTTGTCAAACAGGCTTTTAATTGCATCCTCATCCCAATTGTCCTTGAGAGAGTCGATTTTCAGAATGGTGCCGGAGTAAAATTCAACCTCATCCAATAGTTTTGCTATTGAGGAAAAACTACTGAATTGAGCTTGCAGCTCTGCTTTTAGGTCAAGGTCATTGTCATTGTCTAAATCCGCTTCAACTTCGTGTATCGCAATTCCTAAACGGTCAAAATCACTCCATTCTACTTCCCAAATCGAACCCTCAACAGGTTTTTTTGAAACTGTACTCATCTTGGAGGATAACCCAAGTCTATCAAGCGCGAATCGACCAATTCCCTTTGCACCAGTCTTTACCCGCCCGCCTTCAGACAAATAGTTTTGAAGTTTATCATCAGTGCCAATCTTCATCCAATTGGTCTTAATCACCTCACTAGTCATCCCTAATCCGTTATCCACTATATATAATGTAGGGTTTTCAGCAAACTCACCGTGATTCTGAAAAATGATGATGCAGTTCTTCGCATCCGCATCATAGCCGTTCTTTACAAGTTCAACTATGGCTCCTTCGGCAGTTGCGAAGTTCTCTTGACCAATCAATTTGGCGGTTCTGGCTGAAACTGTGAACGAAACCTTGGGCATATTTATCTTTTGATGTTTTGCGTGTTGAACCGCATTAGTCGATCCAATCTGTTTTCAATTTTCTGACTTTGGCGATTACTTTTTCTACCCGTTCTAGCTCCTTTCGCTTGAATTCATAGCTAGGGTATTCCTGATAGTATTCAAACTTCAGCTTTGTATAGTCCAAAGATGTGAGGATAAAATCAAGGTCTGCTTTGGTTAATTCTTCGTTCATGTATTAGTCGCTTTCCAGTTTTAAGTCTTTGAAAATCTCTTTCCGGAACAATGTCTGTTGCCAATGCAATGAGGAAAAGTTCTTCTGCCGTAAGTCGGGTAGATTTTTTTAAACTCAACTCACTAAGCCTCGAGGAGCTAATACCAGTTCTGCGTGATATTAGAGCTTTGTTCACTGATTTCCTGTCTAATAACTTTCCTATTTCTGTAATTGTACAGAAATGTTTGAGTCAAATTTAGTTAATCAGGATGATATTGTAGATTTTCTTTATATTCTTTTCGTTTTTCTAGAGATAGTCAAAATCAAGCTCTTTTGGTTTTACTGCATTGGATATTACGCTGGGGAAAACCAAATGTTCTGTTTGTGCGTTTGGTTTTTCTTGTATGCCACACAACATGTGATAAACATGGTTTCTCGCCCTTATCCAATTTTCTAATCAGTCCATTCACTCCCTTACAAAAGTCTTGGTAACCAATCCGTCAGCAGTTTCTAGCTGCATAAAGTAGCGTCCGCTTGGTAAGTGGTTTACGGTTAGTATTTGTGTGTTGGTGGTTGTTTCCAGTATTACTTGCCCCAAGAAATTAAACACGCGGATGTGTTCAACAGGTGCGTTGCTTTGTATGTGTATAAACTGAGTTGTTGGGTTGGGGTAAAGCAAAACCTCGTTGGCTTGAGCAGCCAAATCGTTGGTTGAGGTGTTTTGGTCTTTCACTACGCGCACCCAATCTATGTAGCCGCTATCTACCACAGTGCCCACAAAATAAATGGCATCGGGTAGTGAGTCTAAATTCAAATACAGCGTAGTATCGGTGGTTACAAATTGGCTGTCAATTACAGCAACTACCGTATCGCCCCACGAGTCGTAAATACCCAAACTCACGGTATCGCTATCTAAACCCATAATCTCAATGGTAAGCGAATCAACAAAAGCGTTGGAAGAAACTTGAACGTCAAAATTCTGAGCAGAAACGCCCATACTGATACATAGAGCTAGCGCCAATTGTAGCAATGATTTCATGGTATTTAATTTTGAGTGCTCAAGATATGAAATCGCCCACAAAAAATGGGCATTGAACACATTTAATGGATTGGGGTTATCTTTATACAGCATTTAACCAATTCAATATGTTTGATTTAACCGATTTTCAGGCGCAGTTGCTGCAGGCTGCTTTGTATGTATTGGCATCCGTTGTGGTGGGTGTTATTCTGCATTTTGTGATACAGCTGGGGCTCAAACGCGGCAATTTACTGAAAGACAAAACCGAGGTGAAAACCGTAACCCAAAAGTTAAGCGCACCGCTGCGTTGGTTGCTCATTTTGGTGTGTGTTTATGTGGTTTTGCCGCAAATCGATTTTTTTGAAGAAACGGTTCAGCACATCTTGCAATTGCTCATCATTGCCAACTCCATTTGGTTAATCATCAGAAGCATTCGGGTAACGCGTTTGGTGGTGATGTCGCGCTACGATTTATCGCAAGAAGACAACCTGCAAGCGCGCAAAGTGTACACACAATTTCACATGATCGAAAACATCTTGGTTTTCATCACCATCGTGTTGGGTGTGGGCATCATGCTGATGACGTTTGAGGGCATTCGCCAAATTGGAATCAGTTTATTAACCTCGGCCGGAATTGCGGGAATCATTCTGGGTTTTGCGGCTCAAAAACTCATTGCTACCATTTTGGCCGGGATGCAAATTGCCATTACACAGCCCATTCGGATTGATGATGTGGTTATTGTAGAAGGCGAGTGGGGATGGATTGAAGAAATCACACTCACGTTTGTGGTGGTTAAAATTTGGGATCAGCGCAGAATGGTGTTGCCCACCACGTATTTTATTGAAACGCCTTTTCAAAACTGGACCAGAACCACTTCTCAAATTATGGGAACGGTGTTTATCGAAACCGATTTTTTTGTTCCGTTTGATGCCATCAGGCAAGAAGTAACGCGCATTTTAGAATCAACCCCGTTGTGGGATAAACGCGTAAACGTGGTGCAAGTAACCGAAGCTAAAGCGCAAACGGTTGAGATGCGTGTTTTAGTGAGCGCAGCAGATTCTCCCAAAGCTTGGGATTTACGTGTTTTAGTGCGCGAGAAATTGGTGGAGTTTATCCGAGATAATTATCCCGAAAGTTTACCACGTACGCGTGTAGAAATGAAAGATGAACCGAACGGAAAACCGAATCAGGCTTTAGGATAAGGAACAACCACAACTGGAGTCAATGCATTGCGAACCAGGTTTTGAGTTACTGATCCTAGTAGTACATCAAACAAAGCGCTTCTGCCGTGAGAACCCACAACAATGTAATCGGCTTCAATGCGTGCAGATTCTTCCAATAAAACATCTGATGCTACACCTGGAATCAACAAAGCGGTAGATTGATAACCTTCTTTTTCCAGCTCGTGTTGCATGTCTTGTAAATGACGGTGTTCTTCGCGCAACTCATCAGCACGTGCATCACGAATGTATTGTGGGCCAACTTCGTAACCAACAAAATCAGGTTCGGGAGCAGCAACGTGAATCAACCAA
>CAJWSQ010000131.1 GCA_913045895.1 uncultured Flavobacteriales bacterium
ACGGCAGAGTAATACGTCCGGCTGCAGACCGAGCGAGCGCATTTCTTTTACAGAATGCTGAGTTGGTTTGGTTTTAAGTTCTCCTGTAGCTCTTAAGAATGGCACCAAGGTTAAGTGTATCACCATGGAGTTTTCTTCCATTTCCCAACGTAGCTGACGTACAGACTCAATGTAAGGAAGTGATTCAATATCACCAACAGTTCCACCAATTTCAGTGATAACTACGTCAAAATTACCTGTTTGGCCAAGTAATTTAACTCTACGCTTTATCTCGTTTGTGATGTGCGGAATGACCTGAACGGTTTTTCCTAAATAATCACCACGTCTTTCTTTGTCGATTACGTTTTGGTAGATTTTACCAGTTGTAACGTTGTTTGCTTGAGAAGTCGCCTGACTCAAAAAGCGCTCATAGTGTCCCAGATCTAAGTCGGTTTCAGCACCGTCTTCAGTTACGTAACACTCACCATGTTCATACGGGTTTAGTGTTCCCGGATCAACATTGATATATGGATCAAATTTTTGGATAGTGACTGAATAGCCTCTAGCTTGAAGCAATTTGGCTAAAGATGCAGAAATAATTCCCTTACCAAGTGAAGATGTAACTCCCCCGGTAACGAAAATGTACTTACAGGACGATGTCATTTAATGATGCGTTTTGAACTATACGAATTCGTTATACCGGGAGACAAAAGTAACATTAATTTGAGGTTATTTCTCCCGGTCGGAACTCTTTTTACAGAGAATATGAAAATCTAGAATGTCAAGCTAACTCCAATGCTGGGCATGATAGGTAATTGGTTCACTCGTTCGTTTGTTACACGATTGTAATAGAAGATATTTTCTCTATTATATACGTTAGTGATACCAGCATTTGCCTCAAGAATTGAATTAGTACTTATTGCGAATGTTCTTTTAATGTTCAAATCAAAACGGTGATATGAAGGAAGTCTACCGTCATTTATATCTCCGTATGCAATCCCTAAATTACCATTAGAGTTTGTGTAGTCTGTTCCAATGCCATCTGTAAAGTCAAAGTTCTCATAGTAACCTTGAGTCTGTGTGAAAGGGAAACCAGTACCAAAATTCCAACGTGCACTTAACTCCCATTGCAAATCTTGACCAAATGTGTAAGTACCAACTAAATTAACATTGTGTCTACGATCAAACACAGGATTATAAGTTGTAACCCCATCGTATCGATCAACATAAGCTAAAGAGTATACAGCCCACAAGTAAATCTGTTTACGTTGATATTTTAAAGTAAAATCTATTCCGTAAGCTTGTCCATCTTCAACAATAAACTCTCTCCAAAGTTGCTCAGGTTGGTTGTTAACTGGCTCATCAAATATTTGATATCTGTTGAGTGTTGTAAGCTGAGGGAAATACTTGAAATATCCCTCTACGTTTAAGCTAAGTCTTCTTGACAGGTCAAATTCAGAACCAATAATTAAGTGCCAAGCTCTTTGAAGTTTAGAGTCTAACTCAACTTCTTCTCCTTCACGATTAACAAAAGTGCTTTGTAAATTGTCTGGCCCACTTAAAAAACCATTAAATAGGTTTACCACATCTCTATCAGATTGAGAGGAGATGAGGTTTTGAGAATATAGACCACCAGCTAATTTTAAACGAATGCGATCAGATGCATTGAATTTAATCCCTAATCTTGGTTCTAGTGATATTTCAGAAAGTGCTGCATAGTAATGAGCGCGTCCGCTAGGCTCAATTACCCAATTACCGGCTACCCATTTATATTTTAGGTATCCTGCTATTTCAGTAGTGCTTTCACGTTGTTGAATTCTTCTACCAACCGTGTTGTAGTATGAGAAGTCTGTGTTGAAACCTTGGATTTGTATACCATATTTAACCTCATTATCTCTAATGAAGTAAGTGAAATCTAACCCGAAATTAAACCCAGTGATACCAGACGATCTGTTGTATTCGCCTTCTTGTTGCTCAATAAAGTAATCGCTGTATCCGAAGTTACCTTCTAATAAAAGTGGAGATGATTGAGGTACTAATATGAATTTACCTCCTCCACCTTTAGAGTCCCAGTTTAATTTTGAATTGGAGTAATTTACATCGTCAGTAAAGTTGAATCCAAATAAGCTGAGTTTACTTCCATTCTCACCGTTGAAACTGATTTTACCATATAAATCGGTAAAAGAGTAAGGTAAATCTTCGTCAAGATCTGTGTAAGAATAAATAGATTGTGAGGTCTGGTCAAGGTAAGATGTTTTAGCTGAAAGTATGTATGTAATGGAAGAAGCTCCAGCACTTGAAGCTTTTTTCAATGGCCCTTCTAAAATAGCCTTAGCAGCAAATGTACTCGCACCAACTTTTCCCGAAAAATGGTTTGGGTTACCATCTTTGGTTGTGATATCCATTACTGACGAAATACGACCACCATATTCTGCATTAAAACCACCAGTGTAGATGTCGGCATTTCTCATGATGTCTGTTTCAAAAACAGAAAATAAACCAATGGAGTGGAATGGATTATAGATAATCATACCATCTAAAAGAACTTTATTTTGGATCGGAGAACCTCCTCGGATGTATAATTGACCACCTTGGTCACCGGTAAATACAACCCCTGGTAAAACTTGAAGGTATTGTGCTAAATCTGCCTCCCCACCAATTGTAGGTATAGATTTAATTTCTTTTGGAGTTACTTTTTGAACCGACATTTTAACTTCGGTTTTCGCTTCTTGTTTCTCAGCCGAAACCTCAAAAGTTTGTAGGTCAATAGACTTCTTTTTAAGAATGATTTTCTGAGATAAGATTTGATTTTTCTTTAAATCGACATTAATTTTCGTTGTGTCGAATCCAAGTGTACTACAAAGGATAGTATAGTTTCCAGCAGGAATTTTACTGATTGAATAGAAACCATTTACATCTGTTGAGGCACCATAAGTTGTTCCTTCGAGTATCACGTTGGTGAAAATAACTGGTTCACCAGTTTCTTCATCGTATACAAATCCCCTGATGGTGGCGTTTTGTGCTGCAGCTACAAATGAGAAAGCCATAGCTACTAGCAAAAGCGAAAAGTTCTTCATGAAAATTGGTTCGTTCTTAATCTATACGTAACGCGCAAATGTAATGGTTGGGCGCAAACTGGTCAAATATTTGATTCTAATAAGATTTATCTTCAATGCATCAGCAAATAAATCAACTCTCGTAATAACTCAGAATCGGTTACGTCTCCTGAATTAACTCCTTTTGATCGCATATCGTAATCTCTAATTAAACTGATGTTTTCAAAGATTTTACTTGCTGGGTAATTTTGATAGGCAGCCATGTAATCGTTTAAGATATACATACTCATTCCGAGTTTATTAGCAATATCTGTTCGGTTAACTGTTTTCTCAAAATGAATAGCCATTACTTTTCCAAAAAACGTAGCCAATAAACTTAATACCATAGGGAGAGGATTGTCTTTTATGTTGTCTCCCATGTATTTGGCTATGGTATTAGCTTTTGAAATGTTTCTATTTCCGAGCGCATTAATCAACTCAAATACATTGTAATCTTTACTTATACCGATATATTTCTCAATATCATCACCATTTACTTTATGACCTGGTTCTAAGTTGATCATGAGTTTATTCAACTCATTGGCAATTTTACCTAAATCTGTTCCTAAGTACTCTGCCAGAAGCTGAGCAGCGTTAGAAGTGATGTCGTATTTTTTATGGTGTAAAAACTTAGTTGCCCAATCAGCTACTTGATTGGGATAAAGTTTTTGTGCAGTAAAGTGAACTCCGGTTTTAGAAATGGCTTTTGCTAACCCTTTGCGCTTATCTAACTTTTTGCCTTTGTAAGCAAAAACTAAGACGGTGGTTTCAACAGGAGATTTTGCATAAGCCGTTAGATCATCCAGCTTTCGAGCATCAATTGCTTGAGCTTCTTTTACAACTACCAATCTTTTTTCAGCCATCATAGGGAATTGACGAGCCATTTCCATGATTACGCCAGGATCGGTATCTCTACCGTACAACACATCTTGATTGAAATCTCTCTCAGATACATCTAAATAGCGATCTGTGAAATAAGATGTGATTTCGTCAATAAAGTAAGGTTCATCGCCATCAAGCCAATAAATTGGTTTGATGTCACCTCTTTCTATGGAATATTTAAGCTGGTCGAAATTCATGACTGATAGTCGCCAAAGGTAATTTTGTTTCATGATTTTTGAATCACTATAGCTGGATTCTATTCACAATTCACAATCAAATTTTTCGCATTTTCGCATGAATGCAAGAGTTGAATTTGCCTGTAGCTGATTTGAACATGGTTCAGAAAAATGGTAAAACCATGGTTTTTGATGTTGTGCGCAAAAAGTATTTTGTGTTACAACCTGAGGAATGGGTAAGGCAGCACATCATACACTATTTAAACTCACAGTTAGGTTATCCATTCTCTCTTTTAGCCGTAGAAAAAGGGTTGACTTACAACGGTAAAAATTGGCGAGCAGACATTGTTGCATTCAACAATTCGGGCAAACCACAATTGATAATTGAGTGTAAAGCACCAGAAGTTCCTATTAACCAACAAACCTTCATGCAAGCAGCGCGTTATAACTTAGTATACAAGGTGCCTTTTCTGATTGTTAGTAATGGGTTGACTCACTATTGTAGCAGAGTTGATCTTGAAAAAGGAACTTTTGAATTTTTAAACGAATTTCCATCATACCAAAGCATATGCAACATCGATTAATGATAAGAAGCATCCAATTTTTGATTCTGTTAATTCCGTTTTTCGGATTTAGTCAGGATTATGAGTCTGAGGTGATAATTTTTAAAATTAAACCGCAGTATAAGAGTGTTTTATCAGGTGATGAGATAAATTCAGAGGGCTTTCAAAGCCTTTTTAATGGAGTAGATGTACGCATTAAACAATTGTTTCCTCACAGTAAGGCGCCTGTTGCAACTAAACGTTCAGGTATTGAGTTGGTTGATATTACAACCATTTACAAATTGGAGTTTCAAAACCATGAAAATATCTTTAAATGGATCGAAAAACTTAAATCGCTGGAATTAATTGAATATGCTGAGCCAAACTACTTCAGCTATCCAGTTTTAACACCTAATGATCCAGATTTAGCCTTACAATATCACTTAACCAATATCAATGCATATGGCGCTTGGGATATCCAACAAGGATCTTCCAGTGTTAGAATAGCTGTTGTAGATGCAGGAACTGATATTGATCATCCTGATTTGGTTGCGAATAGTTATATAAATACTGCTGATCCTATCAATGGTATTGATGATGACGGCAATGGATTTGTAGATGATTATTATGGTTGGGATTTTTTAGATGATGATGGGATTCCAGATAGTGAAGGAGCTACGCACGGGGTACATGTTGCTGGTATAGCTACAGCTACTCCTAATAATTTTCAGGGAATAGCTGGTGTTGCTTACAATTGTACACATGTTCCAGTTAGAGCGGGTAATGATGCTGTTATTTCTCACGGATATGAAGGGATAGTTTACGCAGCTGATCAAGGTTTTGATGTTATCAATTGTTCATGGGGGAGTTCTAATTTTTCATATTATGCTCAAGATGTGGTTGCTTACGCCTCATTAAATCAAGGCGCTTTAGTGGTTGCAGCATCCGGTAATAATGGTAGAGATAGATCTTTTTATCCAGCGGCATACAATTATGCATTGGCTGTTGGAGCTACCAACGAATCTAACGAAGTTACAGGCTTTACCAATTACGGGTATTGGTTAGATATTTTGGCACCTGGCCAATCCATATACTCAACTATGCCTAGTGGAGATTACAACTACAACTCTGGCACATCAATGGCTGCTCCAGTAATTTCGGGCGTGGCTGCTTTAGTTAAATCAGAGTATCCTTTTTTATCAGGGCTTCAAATTGCTGAAAGACTTAAAACAACTTCGGCTGATGTTTCAAATGTTGGTGGGAATAATTCCTACGGTGACAAAATGGGTTTTGGTTTAGTTGATGCTCAAAGTGCTTTGTCAGGAATAATCAATGAGCCATCAGTTGTATATGAAGAGATCCAAATCTCTGATGAAAATGACGAAGCATTTGCAATTGGTGATACCATTAGAATTGGCGGTTTATTTACCAATTATTTAGCAGCTTCAGATTCTCTATCTGCTGTCATGACATCAAGTTCAACGAGTATCGATTTCATTAATGATGTGCACGAAATAGGTGTATTGCCGGCAAGTGGAACAACTCCTAATTATACCAATCCGTTCACATTTGTTATTAATTCAAGTGCTGGTATGAATGACGAAATAGACTTACAAATAACTATTTCAGATGGGAGTTATGAGGTTGTTCAATACATCGAATTAACGGTAAATGTGAATTTTTTAAACGTTATGGTAAATAATGTTTTCACTTCTGTTGGAGGTAATAGTAATATTGGAATTATTGATGAAAGTAGGTTGAACGGATTGGGAGTTACCTTAAATGGTGGCAGCAATCAACTTTATGAAGGTGGGTTTATGGTTGGGCTCAAAAGAAATAATATTCCATTTGTAATAGACAACATCCGAAACGGACAAGGAATTGACCAAAACTTTGCGGCTGATACAACCATATTTCAGATATTTAAACCAGCAACGGTAGATACAACTTTTCAATCTTATGCTGAGTTTAGCGATCTAAACGGCTCAGGTGATTCGGTTGGAATAAAAGTAACTCATGAGGCATTTGCTTTTAGTTCGCAGCCGCATGCTAATTACGTTTTACTATACTACAACATGATAAATCAGTCTCAAGAGACATTTGATTCCGTTTATGCGAGTGTTTTTATGGATTGGGATATCAATACCTATTCTCAAAACAAATCTACTTACGATGCTGATTACAGGTTAGCATACGCTTATTCTACTGATGGCAATGCAGGATATTATGGTGTTCAACATTTAGGAGAGGGAATTCCAACGGTTTATTCTTTTGATAATGTAAATGGTGGAAACGGAGGAATTGACATTTTCAATTCATTCACCACAACTCAGAAATATAACGCCATGAAAAATGGTAGAGTAGAAGGTGGTACGGTTAATCCATCGGGGAATGATATCATTCAAATGACTTCTGTTGGTCCTTTTAATATGGCTCCTGGAGATACACAACAAGTTATTTTCTCAATTGTGGCGGCTAATACTTTGGCAGATATTCAAAGGGCGGCAGATTCTGCTTACACTAAAATTTATGGAAGTTCTCCCGTTGGGATTGAATCAATTATAGATGAAGCAGAGGTTTCAATTTATCCAAATCCAGTTAATAGCACGCTACGAATTCAATCAACAGAAAAAATTAAAAGTGTTGAGGTTTTTTCACTTTCCGGAGCGCAAATGTTATCCTCAACAAGCTCTAATCAAGTTGATGTTTCGGGGTTGAAATCTGGAATTTACATCGTAAGGGTTGAAACCAATTTGTCTGTTGTAACACAGAAACTTATTAAACAACCATAACTGGCATGTGAATTTGATTAAATTCGCACCCCTATAATAGAAAAACACTATGGATTTAACAGGTATCATTTCTATATCTGGAAAGCCCGGTCTCTTTAAAATGGTTGGGCAAATGAAAAACGGAATCATTGTAGAATCATTAGAAGACAATAAGCGTTTTCCAGCATATGCATCTCATAAAGTTAGCGCATTAGACGATATCAGTATTTACGGATACTCTGAAGATGTTCCTCTAGTTGAGGTATTTGTGATGATGTATAAACTTGAAGAAGGTAAAGAAACACTTGATTCAAACAAGGCATCTATCGAAGAGCTGAGAGCAAGATTGCGCGAAGCTTTTGCTGAGTTTGATGAAGAACGAGTTTATGCTTCAGATCTTAAGAAGTTGTTCAAATGGTATAATTTACTTTTAGCTCAAGGTTTAATTGACGATAAAGTTGATGAGCCAAGTGAAGAAGGTAATGAAGCTGATTCTTCTGAAGAAAACGAATCGAAAGAAGATTAAGCTTTCTTAATATCGTATTTATAGAAGCCCTGCACGTCAGGGCTTTTTTTATGTTTTAAATTGCTTATGCTTGATAGTTTAACTTTTGCAGACCTCCGCGCATAGTTGCTGACATATAATTAGGGCTGAAAGCTGCTGCAGTGATGGCTAAGTTAGGATTTTATGGCGATTGACCAACATCTGAATTATACTTGTTCTTGTGCAATTTCATTGGATTCAACTATTCTTGGAATCTCAGTCGGG
>CAJWSQ010000132.1 GCA_913045895.1 uncultured Flavobacteriales bacterium
TTGGAAATCGGGACTATTTAGTTTAGTTACTTCAATTCCAAAAATTGTTACTTCTGCCAATGCTAATGAATTATCGGTAATTAATTTAATTTCAATTGCTTTTACACTTCTGTCGGGTTTGCAACTAAAACTCCTGGTTCCAACAGTGTCAAAAAGATTTAATAAATATGGTGATCCCGACTTGTCAATCGGCATTTGATAATTTTCATCGTAGCAGTAATCATTAGCACCGACCTGACCCGCACTATTGCATCCAGGAATATCAGCAATTTCTTGTGGTTTCAATTGGGCGTAACATCCCACCACAATTATTTTAGAATCTGGATTTGATTTCTTAGCCTTTCGAACAATGTTGCGGCACTTTTTATCTGCATGATCAGTAACCGAACAGGTATTGATAACATATACATCAGCTGCCTCGTCAAAGTCAACACGGGCGTAACCTGCTTGATGTAAATCTCTTGCAATGGTAGAGGTTTCACTGAAATTCAATTTGCATCCCAGTGTATAATATGCCGCTGTTTTATATGGTCTCATTCAGCGTGCAAAAGTACAGAAAATCAAGTTTCTAATTGTCCTTTGCGCTTCTTTCCTGAAAGTAGAGTGCTGGAAGTATGATGAAAAGGAATAACGGTTGAATCAAAATTCTGCGAGTGTAGAACAAAAGCAAGTGGTTTTCAGAATCATTTAAGTAGATAAATATCAGTACGGCTACAACACAAATAACTCCTAAAATGGCATACAATGTACCAGCAAATAAGAGATGAGATTTCTTTTGAAAGAGCAAGTAAATGATTCCTAAAGATAGTACTGTATTCAACAAATAACGAAAGATCAACGAAGCTGAAAAGGGGAGTAAGTCTATATCTGGAAGCTCATATCCCTTGAAGTTACCGTGAAAGAACTCAAGCAATGGATCATAAAATAAATCAGCTTGAAAAGTGCGGATAACTGCAAACAAAATCACAGAAAAACCAACAAGCAGATATTTCAACAACTTACTCATTTCTTAGCAAGGTATTTCACCCAAATGATCCAAAGAATAACGATTGTTCCGTAAATCCATCCTGGGAAAATGACATCATGAGCCATTTTGGTGTATTTCGGGAAATTCAAAATGATGAGTCCAAGGAAAGCAATTCTGAAAATGTTAGAAATGTGTACGATTACAATTCCAAGTGGAACGAACCACAAATAGTTTTTCAAAGGGGCTTTAAAGGCGAACAAAAAAGCCAAGAATAAAATAATGACACTCAAAGCATTGCAGCCTTCAATGATGTAGTATAGCGTATCGCCATTGCACATCACATCGGCTCTTGGGTAGCCTTCGTTGTAGTAGATTAAAATATCATCTTGAAAGAGCGATAAGATTTTAGTTGATTGCTCTGTAATAACAGTACTTACAGGATCTAGTCGATCTGGAAACAACCCTAAATACTGGTTGTACAAAAACGAACCGATGATGTAAAAAGCAAAAAACTTGCCCAGAAATAAGATTACGGGTTTGTACTTTTTGAGCATTTCCAACATGCTGCGAAGATATATCAAACACCAAGCAACACTCGAATTTATATTCAATAGAAATAGCAGATTAACTGCATTTTCAAATAAAACTTTGGGGAGTTTGGTTTAAGTTCGTAGCTATCTAATATCTATGAAAATGAGCTCGAACAAACTATTGATGATTCCTGGTCCAATTGAATTTCACCCAAAGGTGATTGAAGCCCTCGGACAACCCACATTAAGTCATACAGATCCTGCATTTATCAACTCGTTTGGTAATGCGTTGTATATGATGCGCAAAGTGTGGTTGGCTCCAACGGGGCAGCCGTTTGTGATTGCTGGTTCAGGTACGTTGGCTATGGATATGGCTGCTTGTAACTTGATTGAGTCGGGCGATAGAGCATTGGTAGTTTCAACTGGATATTTTGGTCAGCGCTATGCTGATTTATTGAAGCGATACGGTGCAGACGTTACCATTTTAGAAGCGGCAGTTGGCGAAGTAGTAACGCCTCAACAAGTGGAAGCTGTTTTAGATAAAGGCAATTTCAAATTGATGACGTTTACGCATGTAGACACGTCAACTGCAGTTTTGATGGATGCTAAAGCGATGGGCGAACTTGGTCAAAAACACGATGTGTTGACTGTTTTAGATGGTGTTTGCTCGGTTGCTGGAGAAGAAATTAGACAGCAAGAATGGGGATTGGATGTGGTGATAACAGCTAGTCAGAAAGCCATTGGTGTGCCACCAGGATTGGCCTTGATGGTAGCTTCTCAAAAAGCCATTAAAACGTGGAATAATCGTAAAACACCAGTTGGCAATTATTACTGTGATTGGGCAAACTGGTTCCCGATTATGCAGGCCTATGAAAATGGTAATCCAAGTTATTTTGCAACGCCAGCCGTAAATCTAATTCAAGCCCTTGAAGTGAGTTTGGCGTTGATGTTAGAAGAAGGTATGGATGCTCGCTTTGAAAGACATAAAAAATTAGCTGCCGAATTCAGAAAAGCCATGGCCGATATGGGGCTGGAAATCATTCCTAAGAAAGAAGAGATTGCAGCCAATACTTTAACCGCTCCTTATTATCCAGAAGGAGTAAATGGTGGTGAGTTTATCGGTAAAGTAAACCAAGAAGGAGTAGTAATTGCTGGTGGTTTATTGGGTTCTATTAAAAGTCAGTATTTCCGTGTAGGTCACATGGGAATTGTTTCTCAAGAACACATTGACACCACAGTTAAAGCTATTCAAGTTGCTTTGGGGAAGTAGTATGATGATTGAAGTTATTTAGACCCTGAAACAAGTTCAAGGTGACTGATTTTATTGTGTCATTCTGAACTTGTTTCAGAATCTAAGCTATTGTAGCAGTGCTATCTAACTCGCTCCATCTTCATTCTAATCTCATCCAAGCACAGATTGCCTAAACTGCCTTCGTGAGTGTGGTTTACAGCTCTTTCTGGTTTAAAGTTTCCAGCTAAGATTTCTTGTCCGAGTTGTTTGTAGGCATCACGGAAACTCATGCCATTCATCACCAGTTTGTTCACCTCTTCAACAGAGTAGAGGTAATCGTAAATATCATTATCTAAAATGCCATCCTTTACAATGATGTGCTGCAACATGAAATTGCAAACCTTTAAGTTGTCTTTCAGCGTTTCAACAGCATCCATCATGCTTTCTTTCAATAACTGAAAATCGCGGTGGTAGCCACTGGTTAAGTTATTGGTTAGCAGCGTAATTTCATTCGGTAAATTCTGAATCTTGTTCGATTTAGCACGCATCAATTCAAACACATCTGGGTTTTGTTTGTGCGGCATAATACTAGAACCAGTTGTCAACTCTTTAGGGAAACCAATAAAATTGAAATTCTGACTCATATACAAACACACATCAGCTGAGAATTTAGAAAGCGTTCCAGCTACTGATGCTAGTGCATAACTCAATGTTTTCTCCAACTTACCACGACTCATTTGAGCGGCAACCACATTGTATTTCATGGTTTCAAATCCCAATAATTCGGTTGTCATGGTTCTGTTAATTGGGAATGAAGAACCATATCCAGCAGCAGATCCCAATGGATTTTGATCGGCAATTCGGTAAGCAGCATTCAGCATGATGACATCATCAATCAAAGCCTCAGCATAAGCGCTAAACCACAATCCAAATGAAGATGGCATAGCCACTTGCATGTGCGTATATCCAGGAATTAAAATGGATTTGTGTTTATCGGCCAATTGCAGATAAGTGTCAAAAAGCTGTTGCGTTAATGCTTTGATGGTTTCAATTTCTTCTTTCACATACAAATGAAGATCAACCAAAACCTGATCATTACGAGATCGTGCAGAATGGATTTTCTTGCCAGCTTCGCCAATCAGTTTCACCAATTCGAATTCTACTTTCGAGTGAACATCTTCAAATTGCTCTTCGATGGTGAATGTGTCCTCTTCAATGGTTTTTGAAATCTGGTCAAGACCTTTTAAAATGTCGGCCAACTCTTCGGCTGTCAACAACCCAATAGATTCCAACATCTGAGCGTGAGCTCTATTTCCAGCCACATCGTGTTTGGCTAATTTCAAATCCAATTCACGGTCTTTGCCAACGGTAAAACGCTCTACAATATTGTCGGTTGTATATCCTTTGTCCCAGAGTTTCATAGATGCAATATTATTATAATATCGAGTTGAATAGTTCAATGTAAAGATCAATTCCTTCCTCAATTTCGCTGACTAAAATGTATTCATCAGCTTGATGAGAACGGGTTGAATCACCAGGTCCTAATTTCAAAGAAGGGCAAGTTAATGCTGCTTGATCAGAAAGGGTAGGTGAACCGTAAGTTGATCGGCCCAATGCAATTCCAGCTTGAACAATTGGGTGCTCTAGCGGAATAGAAGAGGAGCTGTGTCTGAATGAGCGTGCTTTTAAATCACTTTTTGTATTGGCTTGAAGTGTATCAAAGATTTGTTGATTGGAGTAATGTTCATTCACGCGAATATCAATTACAAAATGACACTCTGCAGGAACAACGTTGTGTTGCGTGCCAGCATTGATTTGTGTCACATTCATTTTCACTTTTCCGAGAATATCAGACACTTTTTCAAATTGATAATCCTTGATCCAGGCAATATCTTCAAGTGCTTTGTAAATGGCATTTACCGTGTTTTCATGTGCAGCGTGACCAGAAACTCCTTGAGCAGTTCCATCAATTACCATCAAGCCTTTTTCGGCAATGGCTAAGTTCATTTGTGTGGGTTCACCAACTACTGCAAAATCAATTTCAGGAAGTTGTGGAATTACACTTCTGATTCCGTTTGGCCCTGAATTTTCTTCTTCTGCTGTAGCTGCAAAAATGAGGTTGTAGTTCAGGTTTTCTTTTTTGTAGAAGTGAACAAATAAAGCCAATAGAGAAACTAAACATCCTCCAGCATCATTACTTCCTAAGCCGTATAAGGTGTTGTTTTCAATGGATGCTTCAAATGGATCTCGAGAGTAGCCTTTGTTGGGTTTTACCGTATCGTGATGCGAATTGAGTAAAACGTAGGGTTTATCAGCAGAATGAAACTTATTGAATGCCCATACATTGTTGTTATCACGGTAAATCTCAATTCCTTTTTCGTTCATGAATTGAGCAATGATATCAGCAGTTTGATTTTCTTCACCCGAGTAAGATTGAGTTTGGATGAGCTGCTGTAAAAGTTGAATGTATGGAGTATGATCTGTCATTTTTCAATTCTTTCTAATGTCATCTTTCGATACGATCTTGTTACTCGATCAGTCAAGATGACAAAGCTTATCTGCTTTTTGTGGTTAACCTGTTATAATTGAACAAAGCTGATTCTCATTCCGAATCACTTCAGGACTTCCTATTTTAACGGATTTTACTCCTTTCTTTATTGCATCAAAACAGTTTGTCATTTTAGGCAACATTCCTGAATGAATTTTACCTTCAGCTTTTAGTTTTTCGTAATAGCTTGGGTTGATTTCAGGGATAACTGAATTTTCATCCTCTACATTTTCTAAAACACCTTGTTTCTCGAAACAGTAAATCAATTCTACATCGTAAAAATCAACAAGTGAAGCTGCTAACTCTGATGCAATCGTATCGGCATTGGTATTCAATAATTGTCCGTTTCCATCATGTGTGATTGCACAGAAAACAGGGATAACACCTTGCTCAACAAATCCAGAAATAGCTTTGCCGTTAACTGTTTTTACATCGCCAACAAGGCCAAAATCTATTGGTTGTGTTGGGCGTATGTCTGAAACAATGGCGTTTGCATCTGCTCCGGTAAAACCCACTGCATTGCACGCTTTAGCTTGTAGTTGTGCAACGATGTTTTTGTTGATCAATCCAGCATAAACCATGGTAACAACTTCTAAATCTTGCTGAGATGTAACTCTTCTGCCATCAATCATTTGTGGAGTGATACCCATGGATTTGCTCAATTCAGTAGCGATTTTACCACCGCCATGAACTAAGATTTTATTTCCTTCCAGATTGGCGAAATTGGCTAAAAAGGAGCTTAATGCTTCAGGGTTGTCAATGACATTTCCCCCAATTTTAACAACTCGAATTTTATCCATTTTGGAGCATTTTATACAATACAACTTGTGCCGCGTAAGTACGGTTGTTGGCTTGCTCCAAAACCAATGAAGCATCTGAATCTAAAACCTCATCTGCAACAATTACATTTCTACGAACGGGTAAACAGTGCATGAATTTCCCTTGGTTGGTTAAAGCCATTTTATCAGTAGTAATTTGCCAATCGTTGAAGCCTTCGCCAATTTTTCCGTAGTCTTCGAATGACGACCAATTTTTAGCATATACAAAGTCAGCATCTTTTAACGCTTCATCTTGTTTGTGCAAAACAGTTACGCCTTCGGTGAATTCAGGAGCTAAGTCAAAACCTTCAGGATTCGCAATGACCAAATTCACATCTGCAACTTTCATCCATTCGGCAAATGAATTGGGTACGGCTTGTGGTAATGCTCTGGGGTGTGGTGCCCATGTCAACACGACTTTAGGTTTGGGCGTTTTCTTTTGTTCTTCAATTGTTAATACATCGGCTAAAGACTGAAGCGGGTGGAGGGTAGCGCTTTCCAATGAAACCACTGGAACCAATGCATTTTGAATGAATTTATTCAGGATTTTTTCGCTGTAATCTTCATCACGATTTTTCAATCTGGGAAAGGTCCGAACTCCAATGATGTCGCAATATTGAGAGATGACTCCCGCAGCTTCCTTGATGTGTTCTTGCGTACCTTGATCCATTACTGTTCCGTCTTCCAGCTCAATGCTCCAGCCATCGCTGTTTAGGTTCATCACCATCACATTCATGCCCAAATTTATAGCGGCTTTTTGAGTACTCAAACGGGTTCTTAAACTTGGATTGAAAAACAATAATCCCAATGTTATATTTTCTCCCAAATGCTTGAATGCATAAGGGTTGGCTTTTAATTTTTTTGCTGTTTCTACCCAATCGGGAAGTGAGTCGATGTCTTTTACAGATGTGAATTTTTTCATGCCTCTAACAGTTCTTTTAACGCGTTGGTAAACGGTTCGATATCGTTGAATTGGATGGTTAATGGTGGGAGGATGCGTAAGACATTTGGGTTGGATGCAGATCCTGTAAAGATGTGGTATTCTTTCAGGATTTTGTTTCGGATGTCTTTTATCGGGAAGTCTAATTCAACTCCCAACATCAAGCCTTTTCCTTTCACGGTTTTCACTTGTGGAATTGCGCTCCAAGCTTCAGTGAGTTGTTGACCAACTTCAGCAGCATTAGCCATCAACTTTTCTGATTCAATCACTTCTAAAACGGCTAATGCAGCTGCACAAGCCAAGTGATTTCCACCGAAAGTGGTTCCCAACATTCCAGCCCAAGGTTTGATTTCTGGAGAAATCAGAACACCACCAATTGGGAAACCATTTCCCATTCCTTTGGCAGTAGAAATTAAATGTGGTTTTACACCAGCGTGTTGGTGCGCAAAGAACTTTCCGCTTCGTCCGTAACCGCATTGGATTTCATCCATGATAAATACAGTTCCGTATTGCTCACACATCTTTTCAATGTGTTGCAGAAAAGCATCGGTTGGCATATCCAACCCACCAACACCTTGTATGCCTTCAACAATAACTGCAGCAACATCATTGGCTTTGAGCACATTTTCCAATGCATCGAAGTCATTCAAATCCAAAAACTCAACAGGGAAGTTGTTTTGGTTGATAGGAGCTGAAATCTTCGGGTTATCAGTTACATTCAAAGTTGCAGCCGTTCTGCCGTGGAAAGCATTTTTGAACGCTACCACTTTTGTTTTTCCAGTGTGAAAAGAAGCCAGTTTTAAAGCGTTTTCGTTTGCTTCAGCTCCGCTGTTTGATAGGAATAAATCGTAATCGGTATAGCCACTCAATTCGCCCAGCTTCTGAGCCAATTGCTCTTGAATTGGCATTTCGATGGAGTTGGAGTAGAACCCGATTTTATTCAATTGATCGGTAATGGTTTTCACATAATGCGGATGGGTGTGCCCGATTGAAATAACACCATGTCCACCGTATAAATCCAAATATTCTTGGTTGGATTCATCGTAAACGTGAATGCCGTTGGCGTGTGTGATATTGATATTGAAACGCGGATAAACGTCAAATAAATTCATAATCTAGAAGTAATTAGCTTTAATATTTGGAGATATTCTTCCTTCAAAATTTCTATTACCAGAT
>CAJWSQ010000133.1 GCA_913045895.1 uncultured Flavobacteriales bacterium
TTAAAGCACAAACAAATACCCATTCTACATATAGATAATGCTGTTGAGCACTTAGGACTCGAAACAAGTAAGCGATTTTTAGAAAAATCAAAAGAAGCCGTTTCAACATTAGCTCAATTGCTAAAAAGCAAGAAAATTAAATCTGAAGATGTTAAGCTTTTAGCATACTACGATAAACTGCAAAAGACTGGTGGATTGGCTATGCTGAGAAGTATGTCGGCAGTAATCTTGCCTAAGATTCAAAGCAATTTGTTGTCAGACAAACCCAATCTGCGTTTGTTTGATTTGTATAAACTAATCATACTTGATCAGGAGCTAACAACTCCTGGTAAATAGAAGTCAGCACTTTTTCGTCTTGTTGAAAGTTGTGCACCTCACGAGCTTTTAACGCATTCTCATGTAACGAGTTGTAATAAACTTCATCGGTAAGTAACTTATTTAACGCTTTTACCGATTCATCAACTGATAAATGCGGCATTAAATAAGCAACTTCATATTCTTCGTTAAAGCAGATATACTCCTCGTATGCCATTGCAATTTGTGGAACACCAGCATGCATATAATCGAAAAAACGATTGGCTAACGAATACTTGTGACTTAAACCTTCATTGGCAAAATAGGTGATTCCAATGTGAGCGTTGGCAGTTATTTTTTTCAGTTGATCTGGCTCTACGTACCCTTTAAATTCAACTTTATCTTCAACTCCAAGTTTCTTTGATAGCAGAATCAAGTCTTCATAAATATCACCTAAGCCACAAATCACTAAGCGAACATTTTGAATGTACGGCATAGATTGGATTAAGACTTCTAGTCCACGGCCTTCGTTTACGGCACCTTGATATAAGATGTATTTATCGGTATCGATTGAGTTATTGTTTTGAGGATGTAAACGCGTAACATTTCTTACAACCGAAAAATGCTGATGATATTCTTTCTCAAACAATTTGGCATAGCCTTTAGATACGGTGTATCCCGCAGCAATTTTAGGAATGGAAAAACGCTCAATCCATTTCCAGAACTTCTTGATTAGCGGTCGGTTTACAATTTCTTCTTGCTCCGTAAAATACTCGTGAGCATCGTAAACAACTGGAATACCTTTTAATTTGGAGCAAATTACACCTGGAAAAATGGTGTCTAAATCACAAGTGTTGATGATATCGAACTTGTGAAACAACAAATAAAAAAACAGGCTGATATTGTATTCTGCGTAAAATAGAAAGCCATTTTCAAACCATCCAGAAAGATGAACTTGCTTGTATGGTTTGTGACTAAATTCTTTAGTGTGTTTTCTTTTCCGACCAATAAGGGTTACCTCATAACCTGCATCGGCTAGAGCTGAGCAAATACGAATCATGCGCTGATCGTAATTCAAATCTGTAGTAACCGTACAAACTATTTTGGTCATTTAATCTCTTCTTTCCAATTGTGAGTTAGTGGAATTTTAACTCCATCTTTAATCGCGTAAGGCGGATCAAAAGGAGGGAAGTAGGAAGCGCGAACAAATCGGTCTATTTGTTCTTCGGGCCAATTTAAATCAATTTCTTTCAGTTGATTGATTTCATGTCTAAAATGGTATGATGTGCCTCTTTCAGCTTCTAAATGATGTTGTGGAATTGGAGTGAATCTTCCGTTTAATATTGATTTGATCTGAGTATCAAAAAGCTCTTTAGAAGTATCAACCGTTTTTTCATACAATTCATAAACGGTTTCATTTTCAGTAATTGGGAACCTTGTTTCAGCAATGATTGAACCACTGTCAATTCCTTCTTCTAATTGATGGATGGTTGTTCCAAAAGTCTTGGCCTGATCTACAATGGCAAAAGAAAACTGATTGCAACCTCTATATTCTGGAAGTGGAGCCATGTGTAGGTTTATAGCCAATTTGCTCGCTTTTTGAATGTGTTTTGCTTTTAATATCTCGTGGTATTGAACAGAAACCAAAAAGTCAACTTCAGGTAAGGTTTCCAAATCTTTTAAAGAAGTGTAAATCGGAATGTTGTTTTCAGCGGCAAGCTGTCCAACGGAAATGCTATTGTCTTGAAGTTTTCGATTGTTAGAGAACACTGCAGTAACTTCAATATCAAGTGATTCTTGATTTTTTAAAAGGGTTTGCAAGCAATGGGCTCCAATTTCTTTACTACCGAGAAATATTAGTTTTCTCAAAACTCAGGGAATTTAGGGTCACAAACGTAATGAAAGTGCACGGTTCAGCGATGCACAGTTTTGGGTTCATAACTTAACGACAAACAATCTGATTTATGATGCAAGGCTGGTAATTTTGAAACTCAAAGCAACAATGCATGCAAATTCTTGAAAATCATTCGCTCAAACCCTACCACACTTTTGGATTCGATGTAAAAGCCAAGCAACTCGCGTTGGCACAATCTATTGATGATATTCGTGAAGTAGCTGAATGGTACAAAGCAAAACCTCAAGATCTACTCATTTTAGGTGGCGGAAGCAATGTGCTGTTTACCCATGATTTGGATGAAACAGTATTGATAAATCAATTGAAAGGAATTGAAGTCATTCAAGAAGATGAAAACTCTGTTTGGGTTGAGGTAAAAGCAGGTGAAGTGTGGCATGAGTTTGTAATGTGGACTATAGAAAATGGCTTTGGAGGGTTAGAAAACTTAAGTCTAATACCCGGAAGTGTTGGTGCAGCACCAATGCAAAATATTGGTGCTTACGGTGCAGAGATTAAGCAGACATTTGTTTCGTTGAATGCTATAGAATTATCAACCGGTAGCATTCATGCTTTTGATAATAAGACCTGCGAATTCGGATATCGATCAAGCATTTTTAAAACGAGCGTTAAAGGTGAATTTGCTATTGCTTCTGTGACTTTTAAGTTAGCAAAACAACCAGTTTTAAATACCTCATACGGAGCCATCGAAATGGAATTAGAACGAATGGGAGTAGAGCCAACTCTACGTTCGGTTTCAGATGCAGTCATTCATATCAGACAAAGTAAATTGCCAGATCCAAAGCAAATTGGCAATGCGGGAAGCTTTTTCAAAAATCCTGTTATTTCAAAAGACTTGTTTGATTCATTAAAGTCAAAATATGAGGATATGCCAGGTTATCCTGCACCTAATGGAGTAAAGGTAGCAGCTGGTTGGCTTATAGAAAAAGCAGGTTGGAAAGGCAAAACTTTCGATAATTACGGGGTTCACAAAAAACAGGCTCTAGTTCTGGTGAACTATGGTGGAGCTACCGGAAAACAAGTGTTTGATTTGAGTGAACAAATTATTGGGTCTATCCAAAATCAATTCGGAATAGCTTTAGAAAGAGAAGTGAATATTATTTAACCTTCTCAGCAACCACGATATCTTGGAAATCGTGCCCATCAGGTCTATTACTCCAAGTTCCAGGTAGAAGATGAATCAGTCTGAAATTAGCTTCATCAATCAAATTCTTTTGAAAGAAATGCTCGCTAAAAGCAACGTTTGCAGCTTTTACTTTCTCATCCATTAAAGAGTAATGACCATTGTTGTGCGAGAAGTTAAACTCTGAGTTAGCCATAGCCTCAACACTTTTGTCGGTTAACAAAAAGAAAGTAGCTAAAACTCTGCCGCCTGGTTTTAATACACGATTGATTTCATGCATATAATGCTCTACTTCTTCGGGGAGCATGTGAGTGAAAACAGAAGTTAAAAACACAAAGTCGAATTCATTGTCTGCATACGGAAATTTAAATTGAAGTGCAGACTCTCCAGACTCTGTGTATAAGTCGTTGTGAAGCGGGTAATAAGTAAAATTGAAGTTAGAGTATCGTGTGCTAATTTGTTGTTGACACCACTTTACACCGCGTTCAACCACATCAAAACCTTCGTAACTACCTTCTATTAAAAACGAAGTAAGAGGTACAGCCATTCTCCCGATACCGCTACCAATATCAAGTACTCTATGTTGAGGTTCTAATTGCCCATATTTGGTGAAATATTCAAGGAAAGTTTCGCCTTGCTCAAGAAAGTTACCAGAACCGGTAAAAATCATTCCTTTAGGAGGAACCATTGGCGGACGTTTTCCAGTTAAGCCTTCTATTAAATCAAAAGGGTAAAATACAGTTCTCCTTACAGTGTATCTCCACTTAACTGGTAGGCGATAAAATAGGGTCCTAAACATAGCTGTTATAAAATCGGGCACGATAATAAGAAAAAACCCCCGAAAAATCGGGGGCTTGGTTTTATTTGAAATAAATCAAAGAATTATAATTCAAGAAGACCGTTGGTTTTCTTAACACCTTCAGCAGAAGTTGCCATCAATTCTTTTTCTTTATCGTTCAATTCGATTTCAACGATTTTCTCGATACCGTCTTTTCCTAAAACAACAGGAACTCCGATACAAAGATCACTTAGTCCATATTCACCTTCTAACAAAGTTGAACATGGGTAAATTTTCTTTTGATCACAAGCGATAGCTTGAACCAAACCGCTTACTGCAGCACCAGGAGCGTACCAAGCAGAAGTACCTAACAATTTAGTTAATGTAGCACCACCAACTTTAGTATCTTCTTTTACCTGTTCCATTCTTTCTTCAGAAATGAATTCAGATACAGGAACACTGTTTCTTGTAGCTAAACGAGTTAATGGAACCATACCAACATCACTGTGGCCACCGATTACCATACCATCGATATCACTGATTGGAGCACCTGTAGCTTCAGCTAATCTGTATTTGAAACGAGCAGAGTCTAATGCACCACCCATACCAATGATTCTGTTTTTAGGTAAACCAGATGTTTTGTGTACCAAGTAAGTCATGGTATCCATTGGGTTACTTACAACAATGATAATTGTGTTTGGAGAATGCTCTAATAAACTAGATGTAACGGTTTTTACAATACCAGCGTTAATACCGATTAACTCTTCACGAGTCATACCTGGTTTACGAGGAATACCAGAAGTAATAACACAAACATCGCTACCAGCGGTTTTTGAGTAATCGTTTGTTACACCTGTTATTTTTGTGTCAAAACCATTTAAAGAAGCAGTTTGCATCAAGTCCATAGCTTTACCTTCGGCAAATCCTTCTTTGATATCTAACAAAACTACTTCTGAAGCAAAGTCTTTGATGGCAATATATTCAGCACAACTTGCGCCTACTGCACCTGCTCCTACTACCGTTACTTTCATCTTTTTATACTTATATTTAATAGAATGATTTCTTGTAAATTGCGATCAAAATTAACAATTATCATTGCCTAGCCTATTCTAATTTTGAATAAGTTATAGGCATCTCTATTAACTTTTTCACGTTTACAGTGTACAAGTGAAAAACGATAAATGAAAATATCTTATCCTATGTTAAAACAATTGACAATAACCACGTTTGCTATTTTAGCACTTAGTTCAGTAAATGCTCAGCAGGCTGATCAAAGAATAGTAGATTTTTACGGTGAGAAAGCAGTTGCAAAGTTGGAGCAGAATAATCCTGACAGCGTTGCTTTTTTAAACTACTTCGTTCAAGAAGGATTCACAATACAACATGAAGTTCCCGAAAATAAACTTCAAGGTTTAAAGCTTCTTTCTGAAATGGAGTTAAGCGATAAAAAGAAAAAATTTAAAACGGTAGAAGATTTGTCTGAATTTAATCGTTTGGAAGTTATGGATGCGAATCCAGACCCTGTTGCAGCTACATTATATCGTGTAGATGGTACTAATAAGGTTTTAATTCTTCCAGCTTACAACGAATTAAGAGCAATCTTCGATTCATCTCATTAATATGAAGAATTATATATTATACATATTGTTAGTATTTTTCTCTTTCTATTCGAAAGAGTCTATTTCTCAAATAATAATGAGTAATGGTTCCACTAGCACATGCTCAGATTTTTTCTTTGATGATGGTGGTTCGGGAACAGGATCGGAATATGCTCAAAATCAGAATTTGACTTATGTTATTTGTCCAGGAAGTGGAAGTTTCGTAGCAGTTAATTTTTTTGATTTTAACTTAGGAGCTGGAGATACTTTATTCATTTACGATGGGAATTCTGCTAGCGCTCCTCAAATTGGAGTGTTTGATAATTCAGTAGTTTCCCCTGGATTACTCGCTTCTAATCCAAACAACAATCCTACAGGTTGCTTGACATTTGTTTTTGTTTCAGATGCTGTAGACCAAGGTAATGGTTGGGCAGCAGAAATAAGTTGTACACCTCCTTGTCAAAATATGTATGTTCAGGTTGATAGTATTTTCCCGGATACTACAGGTCCAGATGGAGAAATGGACTTATGTATGGGGGATACTGGATACTGGGATGTATCTGGTTGGTATACAATGAACAATACATGGTATTCGCAGTCTGATGCAACTACATCATATGAGTGGGGTGTTATACAGGCAACTGGATCTTTTGACACAATTCTTAATGGGTATGGAAGTAATTTTATCATTCCATTTGATTCAAGTGGTGCTTTCATTGTATACGTATCTATGACAGATACACTTGGGTGTGTTAATACTCAACCCTATCAGCAGGTAGTAAGGGTTTCAACACCTCCAAGCTTTACAAACTCTTCAATGTCAAGTGATACCATATGTTATGGCTTGACAAATGAACTTACACCAGAAATTAACACCACAACTTGGACTAACTATATTCCGCCTTTTTCAGGTGACTCAATGGCTTTGCCTGACGCTTCTGGTTCCAATCCTGGGGTTTATGCCAGTACCATGAATATTTCAACTTTTCCAGCTGGTCAAACAGTTACAAGTTTAGCTGATATTGACAATGTGTTCATGAATATAGAACATTCATATATAGGTGACCTATCAATAACACTTAACTGCCCTAATGGTAATTCTGTGATCTTAAAGGCATTTCCAGGAGGTGGGGTTAGTTGGTTAGGTATCCCTTGTGACAATGGAGCTCCTAATACAACCATAGGTGTACCTTATTTATATGAATGGCCAGTGCAAACAGCCTCTGCTTTAGGAACCATGAATATCGTAGCAACGGGATGTGTTGGTTGTGTACCAAACACGGATGTATGTACTGGTTGGGGAGGGAATTCTCTTCCTCAATCTACCTATACGCCTGTTACATCATTTAACAACTTAATTGGTTGTCCATTGAATGGGACTTGGTCACTGACAACAGTTGATCAGTGGGCATCAGATGATGGACACTTAGTGTCATGGGGTATAGATTTCAACCCTTCTGTTCTACCAAATACTGTAATTACATATGATCCAGGTCTAGATTCAGTATGGTGGACTCCAGATACACCTCTAACTTTTGTAAATATAGATACTGATTACGTAGCAACAGTTAAACCAACTTCATGGGATACAACTTGGGATTATACTATAAATATGACAGATAGTTTTGGATGTCATTACGATACAACCATGTCATTTTTTGTTAGAAACCCTTGTGACGCTCAATGTTTAGGGAATATCACTCCAACTATGAGCCAATATCCTGAAGCATGTGTTGGAGATAATAGTGGATATGCTGTGGCAGAACCAATCGATAGCATTAGTCCTGGTCCTTATGATTACTATTGGACAGACGTTAATGGGGATACTATTTCGTCCAACATGGGCAATGTTTTCTCAGATACCCTATTCAATGTTCCTTCAGGTGTTTACAATGTGAATGTTGTTGATAGTTTTGGGTGTATCGCAACTAATTCTGTTTTTGTTTCAATTGTTCCCCCTTTATTAGGTTCTGTAAATAACATTGAGCAAACAAGTTGCGCTGGAAATTTCTGTGATGGTGAAGCTACCGGTGGTGTAGTTTCAGGAGGTACATCTCCTTATTCCTACTCATGGGAAAGTGGTGGAGCTGCTCAAACAGATCAGAATTTATGCTCAGGAGATAATGACCTTATCGTAATAGATAGTAGAGGTTGTAGAGATACAGTTGATTTCGTTGTTCCGGAACCTGATAGCATTACAGCTCAAACTTTTGGTGAGGATACGATTTGTATTTCAAATGTGCATACTGTACAGGCGTTAGGTGCCGGTGGAAATGGAGACTATAGCTATTCGTGGAGTCATGGGATTGGTAGTGGTGCGCAAGTTGGTGTTTCTCCTTCCTTTACGACAACTTATGAAGTTACTGTTACAGATTCATTGAATTGTCCACCAGCTGTTGCTCAATTAACAGTTTATGTACGTGACCCATTAACTGCTGATATAGCTCCTATAGATACTGTATGTCCAGGAGACGAATTTTACTTACATGTTGAAACTTCTGG